>JBGVCE010000418.1:0-5182 GCA_045226235.1 Anaerobutyricum sp. | reverse complement strand
AAGGGTATCCTGGAAGACCTGGAAAAGAAGATGCATGCCGCCGCGGAGGAACTGGATTTTGAACAGGCGGCGGAATACAGAGACCTGATGGGCCATGTCAGGCGGATCGGGGAGAGGCAGAAGATCAATAATACCGACGGAGATGACAGAGATATCATTGCCCTGAGTGGCGACGGCAAGGAAGCGGTGGTGGCGATCTTCTTCATAAGAAACGGAAGATTGCTGGGCAGAGACCACTTTCATATGACGGGAATTGACGGAAACAGCTACCCCGAGATCCTCACGGATTTTATCAAGCAATTCTATGTGGGAACCCCTTTTATTCCAAGAGAAATCCTTACCCAGGTTGAAATCCAGGACAGCGGAATTCTCGAGAAATGGCTCAGTGATAAACGGGGAGGGAAGGTCTCCATCTCTGTGCCCAAGAGAGGACAAAAATCCCAGATGATGAAACTGGCCAGGGAGAACGCACAGAATGTTCTGATCAAAGACAGCGAAAAGCTAAAACGGGAAGAAAAACGGACCATAGGGGCCATGCAGGAACTGGAGAGACTCCTGGGGATACCTGATCTGGTCCGCATGGAAGCGTTTGATATCTCGAATACCAACGGTTTCCAGAATGTAGCTTCCATGGTTGTGTTTGAGAGAGGCAAGCCCAAGAGAAGCGACTATCGGAAATTCCGGATCCGGTCCGTGGAAGGGCCGGATGATTATGCCTGCATGGAAGAGGCCCTTAGCAGGAGATTTTCCCATGGGCTAAGGGAGAAGGCCGAGCTGGGGGAGGACCTGGATGAGAAGATAGGAGGCTTCCGCCATTTTCCGGACCTTCTGATGATGGACGGGGGAAAAGGACAGGTTAACATTGCCTTGAAAGTGCTGAAGGAACTGAATATAAATATCCCGGTCTGTGGGATGGTAAAAGATGATTTCCACCGCACCCGGGGCTTATATTATAAGAATGAGATCGTCGAATTCCCCAGGAATTCGGAAGCTTTTCTTATGGTGACCAGGCTTCAGGATGAAGCCCATCGCTTTGCCATAGAATACCATAAAAATCTCAGGAGCAAAGGGCAGGTACATTCTGTCCTGGATGAGATTAAAGGGGTTGGGCCTGCAAGAAGAAAAGCCCTGCTTCGCCATTATCAGGATATCGGCAGGATCCGGGAGGCTTCCGTGGAGGAGCTTAAAGGTATCGATGGCATAACGGATAATGTGGCAAGAGAAATCTACGCCTTCTTTCATAAAAATCAGCCGGGACCTTCGGAATCTTCTATGAGAGAATCCGATTCTTCCGATATCGAACCTGTTAAAAGTGAGCCGGGTATGCTATCATAGTAGCAGAACGATTCCGAAAAAAGTTAGGAGGACTATCAGTATGTATAAAGTAAAATTGACAGACCTGGTTGCCAGAATGGAACTGAAGAATCTTCTCCCTGATATAGATATCGAAGAGATTGAGATTACCGAGGCTGCGGCCAACCGGCTTGCTCTTCAGCTTACCGGATTTTTTGATTTCTTTCAGGCAAACCGTATCCAGATTATAGGAAATGCGGAGTATGCCTACCTTAAATCGGTTCCGGACGAGAAGATGATACCAATCTACGAAGAGATTCTCAGCAATGATATCCCCTGTGTTATCTTCACCCAGGGCAATGAACCATGTGAGCGCCTTTTAAATGTGGCAGAAGCAAAAGGAATTCCCATCCTTTCCACGCAGAGAAATACCTCGGAGTTTGTGGCAGTAGCAGTCCGCTGGCTCAGTGAGCGTCTGGCTCCCCGCGTGTCCATCCACGGCGTACTGGTGGATGTGCATGGTGAGGGTGTGCTGATCATGGGTGAGAGCGGCATCGGTAAAAGTGAAGCTGCCCTGGAACTGATTCACCGGGGCCACCGCCTCGTGTCGGATGATGTGGTGGAAATCCGAAAAGTAAGTGATGATAAACTGGTGGGCACCTCCCCGGATATCACCAGACATTTCATTGAGCTTAGAGGAATCGGTATCGTGGATGTGAAGAGTCTCTTCGGTGTGAAGAGCGTGAGAGAGTTCTGTGATATCGACCTGGTTATCCGTCTGGAAGACTGGAACCGGGAGAAGAACTATGACCGTCTGGGACTTGGGGAGGAATCCATCGAATTTCTGGGCAATAAGCTGGTATGCTACTCCATCCCGGTGCGTCCGGGCCGTAACCTGGCTGTTATCGTAGAGTCTGCAGCCAGCAATTTCCGGGCCAAAAAGATGGGATACAATGCTGCCCAGGAATTATACAACCGTGTGACGGGTAACCTGAATAAGGGACAGGAGTAATCGCATATGAAGTATATTTTTGGTGTTGATCTGGGTGGAACCACGGTCAAAAACGGTATCTTTACAAGGGAGGGAGACCTTCTGTACAAATGGGAGATTCCCACTGATGTCAGTGAGGATGGCAGGAATATCCTTCCGGATATCGCTGCCTCCTGCAGGGAAGTATCCGCCAGGCAGGGGTACCCCTATGAGCAATTCATAGGCCTGGGAATCGGTGTTCCCGGAACGGTGACCAGGGAAGGAAATGTCCAGTCCTGCGTGAATCTGGGCTGGGGCTTTACCCGGGTAAAAGAAATCATGGAAGACCTGTGCGGGCTTCCGGTGATGGTTGGGAACGATGCCGATGTGGCAGCTCTGGGAGAAATGTGGCAAGGAGCCGGCAAAGGCTGCTCTGATATGGTGATGGTGACTCTCGGAACCGGTGTGGGTGGCGGTGTGATCGTCGATGGAAAACTGGTGCGGGGAGCCCATGGCTTCGGAGCAGAGATCGGCCACATCCGCATAGACTTCCAGGAGAAGGAGTTCTGTAACTGTGGCAAGAGAGGCTGCCTGGAACAATACTGTTCCGCCAATGGAATCGCCCGCCAGGCGAAGCTTGCCCTGGAAGGCGGCAGCCAGGAGAGCAGTCTTAGAAAGCTGGAGAAGATCACTGCCAAGAGCGTGTTCGATGCAGCCAAGGCAGGGGATGCCTTTGCGCTGGAACAGGTTGATCATTTTGGGGAACGTATGGCCAGGGCATTGTCTTACATTGCCTGTGTGACTGACCCGGAGATGTTTGTCATCGGGGGAGGCGTTTCCAAGGCCGGCCCCATCGTTCTTGATGCCATCAGACGATACTACGGGGAAAACACCTATGGCAGACAGCAGGATGTCATATTTGTCATAGCAGGGCTGGAAAACGACGCAGGTATTTATGGAAGTGCAAAACTGTTAATCGAATGACATAATAATGTATAGTAATTTTATATAAAGGGTGGTAGAAAGCCACCCTTTTTTTTGTCTTTATTTCACATTGAGAAATAAAAAGCCATCATGTATTATTATAGAGGTAGATTAATGGCAGGAGACGTGTGATGGAACAAGAATTTCAGGAACAATTGCGACAGATTATAACCCATGGAGCTTTTTTTGAGAATGAGCCTATGAGCAGACATACCACATTTGGCATCGGAGGTCCCGCGGATATTTTTGTGGATGTAGCCTCGACAGATGAGATACTTAAGATATGTCAGCTGACTCGTTCCCGGGAGGTTCCCTTTTTTATTGTAGGAAACGGCAGTAATCTTCTGGTATCTGATGAGGGGATCAGAGGTGTTGTGATCCATTTGGGTAAATCCTTCTCCGAAGTGGAGAGAGACGGGGATATCATAAAAGCCCAGGCAGGAGCTACTTTGGGTAAGATAGCACGGGTGGCCCTGGATGCATCCCTGACCGGATTCGAATTTGCCGCAGGTATTCCCGGTTCCTTCGGAGGCGCTGTCTCCATGAATGCCGGAGCCTACGGAGGGGAGATGAAAGACATCCTTCTGGATGTGGATCTGCTGACTCCCCAGGGAGAAATCATAACCCTGAAGGCAGAAGATATGGATCTGTCCTACCGACACAGTATTGTATTTGAAAAAGAGTATATCGTGCTTGGAGCAAGGATCCGGTTACAGGCCGGCGATGGGCAGGCAATCCGCGAAAAGATGGATCAGCTTGCTCAGGCCAGAAGAGACAAACAGCCTCTGGAGTACCCCAGCGCCGGATCGACGTTCAAAAGACCGCCAGGGTATTTTGCCGGAAAACTGATACAGGATGCTGGTCTGAAAGGATATACCGTCGGCGGGGCTATGGTGTCCGAAAAACATGCCGGCTTTGTGGTAAACCATGGCGGGGCAACCGCCGAGGAAGTCCGCTTTCTGATCAGCCAGGTCCAGAAAAAAATCCGGGATCAGTTCGGTGTACATATGGAGCCGGAAGTCCGTTTCCTCGGATTTGAGGATGAGGTGACGCCGTGAGACTGGTTATCGTTTCCGGTATGTCAGGTGCCGGCAAAAGTACGGCTCTCAACATGTTGGAGGACTTAGGTTTTTTCTGCGTGGATAATCTCCCGGTGGAACTGCTGGTGAATTTCGGTGAGATCGCTTCAGACCGCAAGGTGGATGTAAACCAGGTGGCGGTGGGAGTAGATATCCGGAACGGTGACAGGCTTCTTGATCTCGATGAGCAACTGGCGCTGCTTTACGAACTGGGAATCAAATATGAGATTCTGTTTCTGGATGCAGATGACCGCACTCTGGTCAAGCGGTATAAGGAGACGAGAAGGACCCATCCGCTGGCAAAAGAAGGCCGGATTGAGACCGGGATCGCCCGGGAGAGGGAGAAGATTTCCTTCATAAAAAAACAGGCAGATTACATTATAGATACCTCATCATTACTGACGAGAGAATTAAAAAAAGAACTGGACAGAATTTACATCGAAGATGATGGATATGGGAATTTCATCGTCACAATCCTCTCCTTTGGGTTCAAACATGGTATCCCCGAGGATGCAGACCTTGTGTTTGATGTCCGGTTCCTTCCGAATCCCTATTATGACACCAGACTGCGTCATTATACGGGCAATGATAAACCAATCCAGGATTTTATCCTGCAGCATGAGGAATCCCATATATTCCTTGATAAACTGGAGGATCTTCTTACTTTCCTTATCCCAAGATATGTGAGCGAAGGTAAGTATCATCTGGTCATAGGAATCGGTTGCACCGGCGGAAAACACCGGTCCGTGACTATGGCAAACAGTTTGTTTGAGAGATTGAAAGAGCTGCCCTACAGCATCCGTATTGAGCACAGGGATGTGGCCAGAGGCAGATGATAGGGAGGAGGAATTCATGT
>JBGVCE010000417.1:0-7987 GCA_045226235.1 Anaerobutyricum sp. | reverse complement strand
CGGTCAGCGGCGTGCTTGCTGTTGTGGAAGACATAAGAAGTGGTCTGATAAATCGGCACAGCGCGTGCATCGGTTGCAGGGTCAGCCTGTTCCTGTCCAACGTGTAACTGAAGTGTTTCAAATCTGTAATTACTCATGCCATTACTCTCCTTTTATATTATTATTTATTTTATACTTATTTCTCATCCGGTTTAATATCGGGAGGATCCCGACGTTTTTTACAAAAAGAAAACCGGGGGCTTATGGATTAAGCTCCCGGGCAAATGGCCATACTAATCAGAAAAAACTCCAATATCGTAATGTTTTGAGGCACACAGACGAATCTTCGAACGCCCCAGCCATAAATCTGCCCGGGAGTATAGCATTCGACAACACATGCTTTTATTCTGCTCGTGAATCATGATACTATACATGTCTTACGCCTCCTTCATTTACTACGTTTATTATATTTTCCAACCCTTGTTTTGTAAATTCAATCCTCCTAATCACCTGTGATAAGTAACGTTTATCACTAATTCACACATTGTAACCCTCCCAACAGACAGTCTCAAATCTCCCTGTATCGAAGCAACTCCTCAATATATGCTTCTCCATATATGGAATGGCTGCTTCCCTTCCTTGTAATATAACCGATGGTCAATGGATCTTCCTCTTTCAGTTTTATGGCGACCAGACCCTGTAATATCGCATCTTCCTCCGACAGCATTCCTGATCCTATAGAGTACCCTCCTAGTTCTGCGATAATCTCCATGGAGGTTGCCCTGTCGTCGGATTTAATCATCTTATCAAATGCATAATCTGCCATGGCTTCCTCAGTAAGATAGAAATTACTGTCGCTGGTCTGATCAAATGATACACAGGGATACTCCTGCATATCCTCGATGGAAATTTCTTTTATGCCGGCCAGCTTATGATTCTTCCAGACATATACATAAGTATCCCGTCTCATTAAAGGGGTAAACTCCAGTTGATAGTCCCGGAACAGTTTTTTGATAACCGCCTCGTTGGATCCGGAAAAGGATATAATCCCTACTTCACTTCTCAGATTTCTGACATCGTCAAGGACTTCCTTGGTTTTTGTCTCATGAATGGAGAACACATACTTATCTGGCTCCATTTTTTTGATTACATCCGTAAAAGCTTTCATGGCAAAGTTATAATGCTGGGTTGAGACAGAAAACCGTTCCCTGTCACTATCTTTAGACAGATATCTGTCTTCAAGAATCTCATATTGTCCTACTGCTTTCTTGGCATAGCTGATAAATTCCCTTCCGGCCTCCGTCAGCGAAATCCCCTTATTTGTCCTTTCAAAAATCAGAACCCCGAGTTCATCTTCCAGTTCACGGATACTGGCAGAAAGTGCCGGCTGTGTAACATATAACCTGGTTGATGCCTCACGCATGGAAGTGGAAGCAGCGACCTCAAGGACATACTTCAGTTGGGTAATATTCATATCTGCCTCCTCACAATTCCGATGTATGATTACAGATTTCTTTGCTATCCGGTCTGTAGCGATAAAGGCGGCTGGGTCTCTTACCTCCGCTGCGGTCTTCCTGCCCTGTATCTTCCACCATTGGCATGAATTTCTTCCGGAAATTAGTCTTATAGACCTTCTTTTCGGCAAGGATCTCATAGGCTTTCTGAAGCTTAGGCAGGGTGAATATATCGGGAAAGAAATGGAAGACAATATCGGTGTACTCCACCTTATTTTTTAATCTCCACTTGGCGTATTGGATAATCTCACGATGGTCAAATGCCGTCTCGACTTCTCCCCGTATGATGTCATCCACCGGAAAGAGTTTTACCTCGCTCACTCTGCTGCCCGCCTTAAAATCCAGATTCTCCGGAGGAGTCAGGGCCATATAGGTAACTGAAATAACTCTAAGCCTGGGGTCACGGTCAACTTGTCCAAAGGTATAAAGCTGCTCCAGATAGATGTTTTCCAGATTAACTTCCTCTTTCAGTCCGCGGACTGCGGCTTCCTCAAGAGTCTCATTGATTCCTACAAAAACTCCCGGCAGCGCCCAGCGGTCCTTAAAGGGATATTCCGACCGCTTTGTCATCAGAACCACCAGCTGGTCGTCTACAATGGTCAGGATCAGTAAGTCCGTCGCCACTGACATTTTTTTAAATTGCTCTTGGTTATAGGATTCCAAAAATTCTCTTTCTGACCCAGGTTCCCTCATCTTTATTGATCCTCTTTCACTATCTTTTCTTTGCCCTTATCAGAAGAATAATAAACCCGACCTATCCCGATTCTCTTGAATAACTCTGTGTTAATGTCGGTCTGTCCATTCCATTTCCCTGCCGTCTCATTTAAATGGGTGATAGCCAGGCTTAAAGAATAATCCTCATTATGGGCATATTTTCTGAAATCCGCTTTAATGCGGGTTCCTAATTCTACGGGATTAATTATACCATATCTTAGAGTTCCCTGAAAAGCATTGGGTTGATTTGTCTCATCCAGCATCCAGGGATTAATCTCACTCTTAGGGCATTCCCCGGGGAAGGGTCCTGCTCCATGCCTGGTCAGATAGGTTCTGGTGACATAGCAGACCTCCACAGGAATCCCTATAAGATCCAGACCATCAAGCATATCCGGGATATTCTGCAGGCCGGTATTGCTGGGAGTGGTATGTTCTTTGAATTCCTCAATATTTCTGTCCAGCAGAAGACCCTGACCATTTTCGAAGATAGCCCGGTCATACTCAAGAAGCAGGCTATCTTCCCTGGTTCGTGTATGCTCTGCCAGTAAGTTCATATCTTCTATATAGTTATCCACCAGTCCTTCACCATTGATAATCTCCTTCCAGCTTTCCGGTATCCTGTCCACCCCCAGCTCCTTCAATCTCTCCGGCAGATAATCTTCCCGAACCCTCACCAGGTAGTCTCTCAAGCGAGCCGGTCTTCCTGCCAATTCATCCAGGGGAACATGAATCTTTCTGCTTCTCACGATGGTTTCCCAGATTCCCACCCCGCAGCTACCATGCCTCTTAATTCCCCTATACTCCTCCACCACCTGGTTAATAATCATGTCGTAGGGGGTGGACCATAGGCAGTCCGGGTTCCGGTAAACAACCGGAACAATGCCACATTTCCTCATCTCCTGATATTCCTGGGCAAAGAGGATCGGATTGAGAATAAAAAAACTGCTGAGATAGGTGTCTGCTCCGGAAAATGTTCCGGAGCCCAGATGGTGAAAAACATGCCTTCTGTCCCCATGGGTCACTGTATGTCCCCGTTGGGCTCCTCCGTTATTGCAGACCACCAGACATTTTAATCCTCTGTCTGAAAAATAGTCCGTCATCAAGCCCTTCCCCTCATCTCCATAATTGGCACCTATAACAACTTTAATCTCTTTTATCCTTCTTTTCATATCCGATCCTCACCCCTTTCCCGATTATCGGATTACCGTTTTAATTACTGTTACCAGTGGATGCCCCGTTCCTGTCCCGGCAGTACCAGTTGCGCTTCCTGCCATTTTTCTGCGCCTGCGTTGATTACGATATCCGCGATCTCGTCAGAAATACTGTGCAGATCTACATCCCTGTAATGATCCTGGTCCAGGTATTTCATGAAGCTTGGCCTGATCCGCTTGTCCTGATAATTGGTGTGGATTACATTCAGATGGTACACATCGTACAGTTCAGTGACTTCCTTAAACAAGTCTTTTGTCTCTACCACAGCCTGAAGTCTGTCTCCGGTCACCTCTTCAAAAGTAACTCTCCGCCCCTCTCTTGGGAGATAGGGATTCAGAGGTTCATCACCCATGGTAATCAGGATGCCTTTTTTGCCCCGCTTCCAGCAATCCAGCCTGGTGTGTCTTGCGGCCATGTACCATGCGCCGGTATAGGATTCGTAATTGTTTCCTCCCCCTCCGAATTCAAAATATATTCTCTCCAGCTGATCGGCAATCCGGATATCGGATTCAAACTGGGAGATCTGCACCGGCACTTTATCACATTCAAAATCTCCGATACCCATGATCATAAATTCCACATCCTCCACCTTATCGTAAAGGTTTGTCATGATCACATTCAGATTCTTGGCCACTTCCACTGCTGCGTAGCCCATGCTCCCTGTCACATCCAGTGCCAGGATAACCGGAATCGTGTTAGGATGTTCCTCACTGTCGCAACACTCTCTCATCACATTTCTCGGGTCCAGCATCCTGTCCAGTCCCTTAGCCAGGAAAATCTCCTGGTTATTGTAGTTTCCTGCGACAGCACCGGCTTTGTCCACTTTTCTGCCTCTTGCCTTGTTATAATCCTCAAAATGTCCTCTGGTCCAATATCCTCCACCCATAATCTGTACCTCCTCACTTATTAAACGTCATCCTCTTCTTCTTCCTCATCGAAATCAAACATGCCATCAAACATATCCTCATTCTTTCCCATCAGGAGAAAGGGAAGCATATTGCCTAAGCTGTTTCCCTCGGTTCCGCCTTTTCTGTCTCCCTTCAACATCTCTTTAAACATCATGAATTTCAGGATCTTACCCGGTCCCTTCTTACCTCCCATGATATTCTTGCCGAACATGGATACAATCTTGCCGTAGAAATAGCAGTTTCCCATAAACATATGATGTTCCGGCAGGATTTTCTCAACAGTAGCATCCTCATAGTTGATGGCTGTGATCAGATCTTTTTCCACATCGATTACGCATCTGGGTTTGCCGGAAACAAGGATGATATCTCCTTTGGCCAGCTTATTGGTGGGGATAAGAAAGAAGAATTCCTCACCGATATTAAAGACGAACTGATCACAGTTAGTCAGCCGGCCTTTTTTCACATCATAGGTTTTGAAACCGGATCCGGTCTTAACTGCCACATTTCCGTTCATGGAAAGTCTGCACATACCAGGATCAATCTTGCCAAACATGTCTTTAAACATTTCCATGTAGACACCCCCTTCAAATGAAGAAAATAATAAGTAGTTATTTGCTACTTATATATTAGTAGCTTTTTGCTACTTTGTCAAGGGGGATATTAAAACTTTTTTAGACTAATGAATTATGTTGCATATTGTGCTATAAATGTCATATGCAGTCATGCGATTTATCTTATATTGCAAAGGTGAAATTAAAACATTACTTCTTATAAAGGAGGGCCTACTATGAAGAGCAGCAACATCAATGCGGTACATTTTCCCAGAAAAACAGGCACAGACCTTTTTCCGGTTGATCGGTTTGGTCCCGAAAGTGCAAAACAGGTACGGGCATTTCATAAAAGTTTCCCCGAATACAAAGAAACACCATTGGCCGAGCTCAATGTTCTGGCTAAAGAGCTTGGAGTTGCTTCCATCCATGTTAAGGACGAGAGCTGGCGTTTCGGGCTGAATGCATTTAAAGTTCTTGGCGGTAGCTATACGATTGGAAACTATATTGCAAAGCAACTAGGAGTAAGCATTACAGAGCTTCCTTATGAAAAGCTGGTCAGCCAGGAAGTAAAAAAGAAACTCGGCCAGATTACCTTCGTTACAGCCACAGATGGCAACCATGGCCGTGGGGTTGCCTGGACCGCTAACCGTCTGGGGCAGAAAAGCGTTGTTTATATGCCGAAGGGAAGTGCAGAGGAACGCCTGCATAATATTCAGGCGCTGGGAGCAGATGCTTCTATCACAGAGCTCAATTATGATGACGCCGTACGCCTCGCAAAAGAAGGGCAGGATAAAAACGGCTGGGTACTGGTACAGGATACCGCCTGGGAAGGATATGAAGAGATTCCGGGATGGATCATGGAAGGGTATATTACCATGGCGGCAGAAGCGACGGAGCAGCTGAAGGGTGAAAAACCCACACATATCTTTCTGCAGGCTGGTGTAGGGGCCATGTCCGGTGCAGTGTGCGGCTACTTTGCCAGCCTTTATGGTGATGAGGAGAGACCGATCATCACCATCGTGGAACCTGATCAGGCGGACTGTATCTTCCGTACAGCTCAGGCAAATGACGGAAAGCTCCACTATGTGACCGGTGATATGAATTCCATCATGGCAGGTCTTTGCTGCGGTGAGCCCTGCACAATCGCATGGAATGTTCTTAGGGATCATGCAGATCATTTCATCTCCATGCCGGATTATATTGCTGCGGAAGGCATGAGAATTCTCGGAAATCCTCTTCCGGGAGATACGAGAGTAATCTCCGGTGAAAGCGGGGCTGCGACACTTGGCTTTGTTGCGGAAGTTCTTCGTAATCCCGAACATAAGGACCTTAAGGACGCCCTGGGATTAAATCAGGATTCCCGTATTCTCTGCTTCTCAACAGAGGGCGATACAGATCGTGAAAACTACCGCAGAATTGTCTGGGACGGACTCTATCCAAGTTTTCAGAAATAACACTGGTCTTGCAAAAAGGAGTTTATGAGCTATGTGGGAAAAAATATATGCAGTAACTGATTTTCTTTGGGGTACTCCCCTAATGATCCTCATGGTTGGTGTTGGCTTCTACCTGTCATTGCGGACAGGTTTTTTCCAGATTACCGGAATCCGCACCTGGTGGAAGGCAACTGTTGGAGAAATCCTCGGAAAAACCAAAACAAGCGATTCAGAAAGTGCCGGAGAAATGAAGCCATTTCAGGCGATGGCTACCGTGATGGCGGGAACGGTTGGAAGCGGAAATATCGCCGGTGTTGCCACAGCAATCGCTGCAGGTGGTCCCGGTGCTGTATTCTGGATGTGAATCATCTCACTGGTCGGAATGATGACAAAGATGGCCGAGGTTACCCTGTCGGTTGCTTATCGAAAGAAAAATGAAGACGGCGAGTATTTTGGCGGCCCCATGCACTATATGAAGACTGCTTTAGGAAAAGCAGGTGCAGTACTTGCAGGCTTTTACGCAGTTGCTCTCCTGATTGAAGTGCTGGCAGATGCCTGCTTCGTACAGACAAATACTCTCGCGGTATGTGTGAATGATGTTTATGGCATTCCCATGGTCCCGATCGCTGTTGCTGTAGTTGGGATCAGTGCACTGATTATTTTCACGGGCGGAGTAAAAAAAATCGGTGATTTCTGCGGAAAGATGGTTCCTGCAATGGTTGCCGTATACATTGTGAGTCGTATCATTGTTATTGGAATGAATGCGGCAAGGATTCCTTCCGCTTTTGCTATGATCATTCAGTATGCATTTAAGCCTGCACCCGCTATGGGAGGCTTCCTGGGATCAACAGTATCTCTTGCCATGGCCCGCGGCGCTGCCAGAGGAATCTTTTCCAACGAGGCAGGTATGGGAACTTCCGCTACCGTTCATGCCACCGCCCAGACGGACCATCCGGCCCACCAGGGCATGTACGGTATCCTTGAAGTTTTTATTGTTTCTATCATCATCTGCACCCTGACGGCACTTACTGTCATCACAAGCGGTGTGTGGAGCAACGGCAACACTGGTGTTGTTATGGCCTTTGACGCATTCCGGCAGGTATGGGGACGGATCGGAATCATCGTTTTGAGCTTCGCGGTCATCCTGTTTACCTATTCGAGCTATATTGGATTCTTTGTAGAATTCCGCACCTGCATTGAGTACCTGTTTGGCGTCAAGGCGGTAAAATTCCTTCAGTTCATTTTTCTGGCTTTGCCTGTCGTCTCGGCCACACTTGCCGTCGAGCAGGTATGGGATATCGCAGATATGGCTGTTGGCTTTATCGTCATTCCGAATATGATAGCCCTGCTGCTTCTTTCTCCGAAATTTATAGACCTGTTCCGGTCATATATAGAAGAAATAAAAAAGAAAAAGTCATAAAGAAATGTATAATTAGCCCAAAAACCGCTTGATTTTTGGGCTTTTTCGCATTTTGGCGCACCGAAAGAAAGGTGTCCTGCAACGCTGTATTTATAGGCCGTAGCAGTTGCTGTGCTCAAAGCGACACCCCTTTCTGCAATCGTTAAAAAGTATAGAAACGTTAAAAGGTTTAGTAGGTAAAAAAAGCGCCCCATCACTGGCACACCGGTGGTGAGGAGTCTTTTTATGCTGATATTCTGGAATTTTCAATGTTGTC
>JBGVCE010000416.1:0-2643 GCA_045226235.1 Anaerobutyricum sp. | reverse complement strand
TTTTGTCCCGTCACAGTCCATACTTGTGAGAAGGATCTCACCGGCTCCCAGGCTTTCTGCCCTGATAGCCCATTCAACCGCATCGATCTTCATATCAACACGGCCGCCATTTTTGTAGATGTTCCAGCCTCCATCGTCCCTTCTCTTGGCATCGATGGCAACCACCACACACTGGCTGCCGAATTTATCTGCCGCCTCACTAATCAGTTCCGGTCTCATGATGGCAGCACTGTTAACCGATACCTTGTCGGCCCCTTCTCTGAGAATTGCCCTGAAATCATCCACCGTGCGAATACCCCCTCCTACGGTAAAGGGGATAAAAACCTTTTCTGCCACATGCCGTACCATCTCGGTTACGGTCTTCCGGTCATCAGAGGATGCCGTGATATCAAGAAATACAAGTTCATCTGCCCCTGCTTTGTCATAGGCTTCCGCGATCTGGACAGGATCTCCGGCATCGATCAGATTCACAAAGTTCACACCCTTCACCACGCGTCCTGCATGTACATCCAGGCATGGAATAATTCTTTTTGTAAACATATCTGCACCTGTCCTTTCTTAAAGATGAATGAAGTTGTCGAGGATCTGCAGTCCTACCGCACCGCTCTTCTCCGGGTGGAACTGACAGGCATAGATATTCTCATGCTCCACAGCGGCATGAATCAAGGTAGAGTAATGAGTAGTGGCAGCCACATCCTCCTTGTTTTTTGCCTCGAGATAATAGGAATGGACAAAATATACGTAAGGTTCCTCCGGCAGGTTCTGAAAGAGCCTGCTGTCTTTCCTGTATTCAAGGGAATTCCATCCCATATGTGGTATTTTCAGCCCATCCTTCTCAGGAATCCGCAGGATCCTTCCTTCCAGCAGGCCAAGACCCGGCACTCCCGGAGCTTCCTGACTGGATTCAAACAAAAGCTGCAGTCCCAGGCAAATTCCGATAAAGGGAATTTTTCTATCCACCACCTCATAAATCACCCGGTCCAGTTTTGCTTTTCTGATCTTATCCATGGCATCACCGAAGGCACCTACACCGGGAAGGATCACCTTATCACTTGATAAAATACGGTCGGGATCATTGGTAATGATCAGGTCCTCCCCCAGATGCCGTATGGCTTTTTCAACACTCATGATATTTCCGGCGTCATAGTCAATAATAGATATCATATTTATACGCTCTCCTTAATTGTTCACACTGATCTTTCACATCTATAATCATATAATATTTTCATGCATTTTTCTATGTTAATATCGATAATTATGCATATTTTTCTTTTATTTATTATACAAACCGTAATGCATAACTGCGTGTTTTCGTCATTTTTAATAAATCATATTTTATTCATTGATTTTTTATTACAAATAGTATATCATAGGTAAGGATTTTGAAATACATAATTAGGAAGGAGTTTTTTTATTATGAAATCTACATTTAATGTACAGTTTTCAGGAAACACAGTTGAGTACAAAGAAGTAGTTGCTACTGCAAAGAAGATCTGGGTTGATGAAGGTAATCAGAACCGCCTGGTAAAAGACTTAGCTAATCTTGATTTATATATAAAGCCAGAAGAAAATAAAGTATACTACGTCTTTAACGGTGAAGAAAGCGGAGATTTCCCACTTTACTAATCCTGAGGAAAAAGGAAAAGGAGCAGACTCAATCATGAGTTTGCTCCTGTTTTTTTATCTCAGAGGATTTCCTGCAGATCTGTCAGTTCCTATCCTGGCTGTCCAGGGATTCCCCATCCAGATCAAAGTAAAATACTACTCCATCCTCCACATTTCGCACACCGAAATCTTTTCCATGCGCCTTCATGGCGGCAGCAACAATGGATAAACCGATGCCATTTCCACCGTATTCTCTTGTCCTGGCTTTATCCACTTTATAGAATTTGATCCAGAGTTTCTCCAGTTCCTCCTCCGGGATAGGCTTACCCTGGTTGTATACATTGGTGCGTACGATGCCGTCTGTCTTCTCGAACCAGATTCTGATCTCCCCTTGATCTGCCACATGGTTTATGGCATTGGTCAGATAGTTTACGAAGACCTCCTCCACCATAAACTCGTCCGCCCACACGTATACAGGTCCCTCTTCATGGAAAGACACTCTGGCATTACTCTTGTCGAACAGGATCTGTGACGAACTGATCTTGTTCTGTATCATCTGGGCCAGGTCAAAGCGGCTGATGGTAAGAGGCGTTGTTCCGAATTCAAGCTGATTCAGAGTGAGCAGCTTGCGAACCATCTGGTTCATCTTCTTCGATTCGTCCAGTATCACATCACAATAGTAATCCATGCTCTCTTTGTCATCGGTGACCCCGTCTTTCAGCCCTTCCGCATAACCCTGGATAATAGCGATGGGCGTCTTCAGTTCATGACTGACATGAGAAAGAAACTCTTTGCGCATATTATCGATTTCTTCCTTTTTCTGGATATCCTGTTGTAATTCCAGATTAGCGGTTTTCAGATCCCCTATGGTTGACTCCAAAGTCTCGGACAACTTGTTGATGGATCGCCCCAGTTCTCCGATCTCATCGTCCGCTTTATAAGTGACCATCGCATCGAAATCAAGTTCCGTCATCCGGTTAGCTACCTGGGCCATCTGCTTGATGGGTTTTGTAAATCTGTAGGCATAGATGGAGATAG
>JBGVCE010000415.1:0-6176 GCA_045226235.1 Anaerobutyricum sp. | reverse complement strand
GAAGTGCAGCTTCAGGGGAAAAAACGTATGCCGGTAAAAGCTTTCCTTCTTGGAAATACTGTGGAACCGGGCATGCTCTTTTCGTTTTAATAATCAATTTGATGATCAACAGGAGTAAGCATGGATAAAAAGACGGATATGAGGGCAGTGGCTCTTGATACATTGATCGATATGGACCGCAATCATAAATTATCCCATGTGGCGATCGGTGATACACTGATGCGTTACCAGTACATTTCCAAGCAGGACCGTGCCTTCTATACCCACCTATGCCAGGGGGTGACAGAGCAGCGAATCTATCTGGATTATATGCTGGATTCTGTATCCAGGACACCGATGAGCCGGTGCAAACCTCTGATCCGCAATCTGCTGCGGATGTCGGCTTACCAGATTCTCTTTATGCAGGTTCCGGATGCGGCCGCCTGTAATGAGGCGACGATTCTGGCTAAAAAGAGAGGATTCCGGAACCTTTCCGGATTCGTCAACGGTGTGCTGCGTTCTTTGTCCAGACAAAAAGACACCATTCTACTTCCGGATAGGAAGGTGTCCCGCCGGAGATATCTCTCTGTCAGATACTCTATGCCGGAATGGATTGTGGATCTCCTGACAGATCAATACGGGGAAGATCTCTGTGAGAAGGTGCTGGAATCCTTCCTGGAGGTCAGGCCTGTCACTATCCGGACTAACCTTTCCCGCATTACGCCGGAAGAGCTTAAGAACCGCCTTGAGCAGGAAGGGGTACGGGTGGAAGAAGCACCCTATCTCCCTTATGCATTCTATATCTATGACTATAATTATCTGGGAAAGATCCCGGCATTCCGTGAGGGCCTGTTTACGGTTCAGGATATCAGTTCCATGCTCGCCCTTTCTGTGGCAGATATCCATGAAGATGACCTGGTTCTTGATCTGTGTGCTGCCCCCGGAGGCAAGACCTTTCATGCGGCGGACCGGCTAGGGAAAAATGGAAAGGTTATCTCAAGAGATCTGACAGAATATAAGACAGATTTCATTAAGGAAAATAATGAGAGGATGCATTATAATCAGGTGATAATAGAAGAGTGGGATGCCTGCACTCCGGATCCCGGCTTGTTCGGGAAGGTGGATCTTGTGATCGCCGACCTGCCCTGCAGCGGCATGGGCATTATGGGAAGGAAAAATGATATCAAATATCATATCGACAGCCTCGCTCTGGAGGATCTGGTTCAGATTCAGCGCCGTATCCTGACCCAGGCCTGGCGCTATGTCAAACCGGGGGGTGAGATGATCTATTCCACATGCACCCTCTTCGACGGGGAAAACATTGAGAATGTAAGGTGGATCGAGGCAAATACACCGCTGCGTCTTGTGTCGATAGAGAGTCAGCTGCCGGCTGAATTAAGAGGCAGGACCGGAGAGGAAGGTTATCTGCAGCTGATTCCCGGACAAGATCAATGTGATGGATTTTTCTTTGCAAAGTTTATAAACAAGGGGTAATACATGGCAGAATGGAATGATATCAGATCATTGACATTAGAGGAGCTGACCGAAGCGGTTCTTGCCGCCGGGGAGAAAAAATTCCGTGCAAAGCAGATCTATGGCTGGCTCCACCAAAAACTGGTCCGGGGGCCGGAGGAGATGACTAATGTTCCCCGGAAATGTCTGGAAGAACTTGGGAAAACTCACCCCTTCTATGGGGTCAGAGAGTTGGAACGTTACACCTCCAGGCTGGACGGAACCATGAAGTTTCTTTTTGAATTACATGATGGAAATGTGGTGGAGAGTGTTCTTATGAGATACCGGCATGGAAATTCTGTCTGTATATCCTCCCAGGCAGGCTGCAGGATGGGCTGCCGTTTTTGCGCATCTACCCTGCTTGGTCTAACCAGAAATCTGACGCCGGCTGAGATGCTGGATCAGATATACGCTATTCAGCACACTCTGGGAGAGCGGGTATCCCATGTCGTCGTAATGGGAACCGGTGAGCCATTTGATAATTACGACAGTCTGTCCCGTATGCTGGAGATCCTCTGTGATGAAAAAGGGCTGAATCTCAGCCAGCGCAACATCACGGTTTCTACCTGCGGGATTGTTCCCGTAATCTACCGGTTTGCGGAGGATCATCCTCAGACTACCCTGGCTATATCTCTACACGCATCCAACGATGAAGTGAGGAGGGAGCTCATGCCTGTTGCCAGGAAGTATTCCCTTGACGAACTGATGAAAGCAGCAAGATATTATGTGACTTCCACCGGAAGGAGGATCACATTTGAATATAGCCTTGTTAAAGGCGTAAATGACGGAAGAGAGCAGGCAGAAGAACTGGCCGGCCTGGTCCGGGGACTGAATTGCCACATCAATCTGATCCCGGTGAATCCCATTAAAGAAAGGGACTATGAGCAGGCGGATACCGGCCATATCGCCGCTTTTCGAAAAATGCTGGAAGACCGGCATATCCCGGTGACGGTACGCCGGGAGATGGGACGGGACATTTCCGCAGCCTGTGGCCAGTTGAGAAAGGGCCATATTGATAGAAGGAGTGATGCCTTATGAAATCCTATGGGGTAACCGACGTCGGTAAGAAAAGAAAAATGAATCAGGATTACCTGTTCTTCTCGGATCAGCCGGTGGGATGTTTTTCCAATCTATATATCGTGGCAGACGGTATGGGTGGCCATAAGGCCGGAGACAAAGCTTCTTCCTACGCCGTGACCCGCTTTGTGGAACTGGCGAAAAAAACGGAAGCCATGCATCCTTTTCAGGCCATGGAGACCATCATTAAGCAGGTGAACCAGGAGGTGTGCCGTATCTCCCTGCAGCAGGAAGAATATCAGGGGATGGGCACCACATTTGTGGCAGCTACCGAAATGGATCAGGTAATCTACGCCATGAACATCGGTGACAGCAGACTCTATTTCTATGATGGGGAGTCCCTGCGTCAGATCACCATGGATCATTCCCTGGTGGAAGAATTGGTGCGGGCGGGAGAGCTGGCTCCGGAAGAAAGCAGAAATCACCCTCAGAAGAATATTATTACACGGGCCATCGGTGTTTATGAACACCTGACACCCGATTTCTTTAAGATTCCCATCCGGAAAAATCAGAAGATCATCCTGTGCTCAGATGGACTAAGCAATATGGTGGATGATGAGATGCTGGAGGAAATCCTGTCCGGAGGGGAAAGCATTGAGCAGGAAGTGGAGCGCTGCAGAAAAGAGGCACTCTTTTTCGGGGGCACGGACAATATTACCGTCCTCATCGCTCAGATGGAGGATAGGGGGTGTGATCAGTGATACAGCCCGGAACAGTATTGAGCGGCCGTTATGAGATCATGAACCATATCGGTTCCGGTGGAATGGCGGACGTATATAAGGCAAGATGCCTCGATCAGGACAATTATGTAGCCATTAAGATTCTTCGTCAGGAATACAATGATGATGAGAGTTTTGTCCGTAGATTCATCGCGGAAGCGCAGGCTACAGCCAGTATCAGCCACCCCAATATCGTGAATGTCTATGATGCGGGAGAGGACCAGGGCTGGCATTATATTGTCATGGAGTTATGTGAGGGAACCACCCTCAAACGTTACATCCGCAGGTACGGCCGACTGAGTGTCCGCGAGACCGTGGATTTTTCGAAGAAGATAGCCATGGGAATCCAGGCAGCTCACCGGACGGGGATCGTTCACCGCGACATCAAACCCCAGAATATCCTTGTGTCAGAAAGCGGGGAGGTAAAGGTGGCGGACTTTGGAATCGCCAGAGCTGCCACGGGAGATACTATCTCCCAGAATCTGATGGGTTCTGTCCATTATCTGTCCCCCGAACAGGCCAGAGGGAATTACTCGGATGAGAAAAGTGATATATATGCCCTGGGAATTACTATGTATGAGATGGCTACCGGAAGAGTACCCTTTGACAGTGAGAATTCCGTGAGCATCGCCCTTATGCATATCAGGGAGGAAATCACACCGCCCAGGTGTTATTTTCCCGACATCCCTGCCAGCCTTGAGAGGATCATTCTGAAATGTACCATGAAGAAGCCATCTGATCGTTACCAAAAGATCAGTGAGGTACTGGATGATCTGGAGCTGGTGTTTGACCATCCCGACGGGGATTATGTTTTTGAAAAACCGGTCATGGATGACAGTCCGACAATCCACCGGTCCAAAGAAGAGATAAAAGAAATTCAATCAGATATGCAGGCAACCCAGGAGGAAACCAAGCCTGAGGAGCAGCCGGCTGTATCTGATAATAATAACAAGGGGAATGATAAAGACACGGAAGATGAGGAATCCATGCAATCCCCCATGCGGCGGATGATCTATGTGATCACAGCCACAGGAGGTATTCTGCTTGCTTTAATCATTCTGTATCTGATCGTTTCCTCCACCGGTATCCTGAGGCGGCAGAAGCAGGAAGCAACCACGGAAGTGGCTACCACGGCTTCCACCACAGAGGAAGTGCTTGTTTCTATGCCTTATCTGCTTAACAGAGATCTTGAAACTGCAGAGACCATGCTGGAGATGATTGATCTGGTTGCCAGCTATGAGTATGAGGATGGCGCAAGCGAATCCGACTGGAATCTGATCGTCAAAAAACAGCAGTACAATGCCGGGACAAAACTAAAGAAAGGTACCACAGTTTTGCTGACTCTGGGCATTAACGCGGATGCCACCACCCAGAGTAAGAGGGTGGAGGTGCCGGCTCTTGTCAACATGAAGGAGTCGGAGGCAGAGACAGCCCTGGCCAACGCAGGACTGAAAGTGGAGAAAGTATATGCATCCAGTGATACCGTAAAGTCCGGCTATGTGATTAAACAGAATCCTACTGCCGGAACAGAAGTTGATCTGGGCTTCACCATCACCATTACCATAAGCAGAGGCATGTCCCAGGTTAAGGTTCCGTTGCTGACTGGTTTATCCCAAAAGGCCGCGAAAGAGCAGCTGAATAATGTTGGTCTGAACCTGGGGGAAGTTACCAGCGATTATGACGGTTCTGTGGGATTGGGTGAAGTGTGCCGCCAGGGTACGGAAGCCGGAACCATGGTGGACAGAGGAACCTATGTTGATGTTGTAATCAGCCTGGGTGATAGTGTCTCTTTCCATTACGAGGGGGAAATCTATATTATAGACAGTCCCTTCTCTGAAGGGGAGAGCGGAAAGGTGGAATTCAAGATTCTGGAGGATAAAAACCAGGGGACTATGACCACCATCTACACGGATGATAACATGACGGCGGATGATTTCCCCTTCACCCATACTTTTGAGCGTGAGGATAGAAATGAAGTTATCGTCATCATGTATGTAAATGATTCAGAATACCGCAGGGATACGGTAGAAGTTACCGCTGTGGAGGATTAGGAAACGAGAGCGCAATTGACCGGGAAAGGATCCAGATGAGGTTAACAGGAAGAATCATAAAAGGAATCGGAGGTTTTTATTATGTGTACGTTCCGGGTGACGGCCTTTATGAGTGCCGCGCCAAGGGAATCTTTCGAAACCGGAAGATGAAGCCTCACGTAGGCGATTATGTGGAGATCGATCTCATTTCATCTGAGGAGATGACGGGGAATCTTGCCGTGATCAAACCCAGGAAGAACCAGCTGATCCGCCCCATGGTTTCCAATGTGGATCAGGCCATGGTCATCTTCGCCGTGCGGGATCCGGAACCGGATTTTCACCTTCTGAACCGTTTCCTGATTACTATGGAAAAACAGGAGATTCCTGTTGTCATATGCTTTAATAAGATGGATCTGGCTGATCCGGAGGAGGAGGCAAGGCTGAGAAGGGATTTTGGCGGCAGCGGATGTCAGCTACGCTTTCTGTCAGCCCTCAACCAGGAAGGAATTCATACCATCGAGGAGCTTCTTCAGGGTAAGACCACGGTGTTGGCCGGACCATCAGGGGTTGGAAAGTCCTCCACTTTGAACTGTTTAAGCCTGGACAAGCAGATGGAGACAGGAGATATCAGTGAGAAGATCCGCCGGGGGAAACACACCACCAGACATTCGGAACTGATCTACCTGGGAAGAGATACTTACCTGATGGACACACCGGGTTTCAGTTCTCTCTACCTGGAAGACGTAGAAAAGGAAGATCTGCGGTATTATTTCCCGGAGTTTGAACCCTATGAAAACACCTGCCGCTATAACGGATGCAGCCATACTCATGAGCCGGACTGCCAGGTTAAGGAAGCTCT
>JBGVCE010000414.1:0-2409 GCA_045226235.1 Anaerobutyricum sp. | reverse complement strand
GCTCCCTATTTATCTTTCCATTATACTTCATCTCGTTAAAAAAGGGAACTGCTGTTCGCTCCGGGTCAGGGTTGTTTCGCGAAGATCTCCGGCATAGCCATATCCTCTCTCTTTGAAAAGGACGGCATGCGTCCGCTTCGCTCCCGCATGCCTTTTTATTCACAATAATCATTTTCCCAATAAATTTCCCCAAAAAAAGCGCACAAATCCCCTATCAGGTATTGACTTATGTTTTCTTATCTTTCATTATCAAAGTGCCTTCTTCAATAGAGACTTTCTATTGATCCGAAAACATACTTTCCAAGCAGATCTTTATCATCATTGAGAAGATCCATCATCTCGCTGATTGGTGATTGATTTTTTGTTTGTATCTGAACAAGGCGAAGGATATTCAATGAAAATTTTCGGATCAATGCAAGATTGTTCCTCGACCCTTTGGCCGGAGACCGATCCTCTCGGAAGGTATCATCCAGGACATGGTGCAGGCGGTTTTCCACGCTCCAGTGTTCCCGCTTGCACCTGCCCATTTCTACAGCACTCATCTGCCTATCTGAGATGATGCCGACCACCTGAATGTCATCCGTCTCCTTGTCGCCTTTCCCTGGCGCCGGCTGTCGTGGAGAACCCTCCAACTCAAACTTCTCTTTTGACGGTGTGATATCAACTCCATCCTCATCCCGCACTACCAGGATGCGCGTCTGCTCTACATATCCTACACTTTTTAGAAACGGCCATTGTTTCGATGTCCTTGACACAAACGATGCATCATTGATGATCCTATACTCCCTATATTCATATCTGTCCCGGTTCTTTTCTGCATATGCCACTTCTTCATATTTTTTCATGTACTCCGGATACATAGTCTGATAGACTGGATCCGTTTTCATTCGTTCCCGTTCCGATTCCATAGCCTTAAACTGCCTTATGATCTCCTCATAACTGTTTGGCTGGTTTTTCTTCACCATCATAACAAAGTGGCCGCCCTGTCCGATGATCTGTTCCATCACACTTGTCTGTGTATTCAATGCATCTGTCGTGATGGTGCTTTCCCTTATGTCCAGATAAGACAACAGTTCGGGAATGTTATTTATCTCATTTTCTTTCGCAGATATCGGCAGTTGTGCCAATACCAGACCGGTTGCAGCCTCCATTACATGAAGCATCATCGGGGCACGCTTTCCCTTACATTTCTCTGCGGCAGCTCTCAGTGCTTTCCCGTCCACCGCCAGATGAACGCCTTTCGTACTGACGATCGTTCCAATCCATTCTATAAACGCAAACAAAAACAGTAACTCATCTATTGTGCTGAGCAGCCGGGACACGGTTGAAAGCGAAGCTATTCCATTTGGCAGAGGCAATCCATTCTTTTTCAACCATTTTTCGTGTCGCTGGCACCATCCAAGACAACGGCGCAGAGTTATATGTCCTGTTACATACCCGGCTACCAGGTATGTCAGCACAGCAGCCAGTTCATGTTTCTTTTCACGCGGACTTCGAGGGTCTTCCACAGACTTCATCGTTTCGTAGATTGTCTTGACAAGAAATCCGGTTCCCTCACACCTCCATCTTCAGCCCCAGGCTGTCGATTACTATCTGTTGAGCGGATTCTATCTTTGAAATAGCCTTTTCCTTTCCCATGATGACCAAATATATATCCTTCAACAGATACAGTTGTTTTATCTCTACATGGTGCTCTTTGAATATCCTGCGGCTTAATGAAGCAGCCTGCGCATTAAACTGATATCTGAAGTCATTCTTATCTCTGATGCCTTCCTTTTTCAGCCAACTGCGTTCTGACCAGTCGCAGATAATGATCCTGAGGACGTCTTCCCAGTCATCTCCTAACGGTTTTTTCCAGCCATCCGGACAAAGATCCATGACTGCTTTTGTAAACCCGTATTCCCAAACCTCGATATCCGTAATGGATATCTTCTTTTTACTGCTTTCAATGATACCTTCAGGCGTGATAATGCCGATGTAAGTATCAACCGGTTGTGGATACTTTTTCCCCGGTACACGTTTGGATGTACGCTTATAGAGGTAATAGGCGTCCCCTTTCTTTTTTACCGTTTTTCCCTGGGTTCGATATTTCTGAACCCAATCCGGATATTTCTTTTCAGTTATCGGCATAAAGTCCTCCTTTCTGTATAGGTGGCATATACCTATACTATAAAGACATTATACCTCTACACAGCAAAAAAGTCGAGGGCTATGAATGATAATGTATAACATCCAGAACCCTCGATGAGATCAGTCACTCAACCGTATTCTTTTTTTATTCATGAAACAACCCTGGCTCCGGGTTTTCAAAAAAAGACTGCCGCAAAACTCTTCATCAGAATTTTGCGACAGCACCTAGTATATTCTTCTGAGATAACTCTTTCGGTACACTTCCGGTTCGCTCTGGAA
>JBGVCE010000413.1:0-5790 GCA_045226235.1 Anaerobutyricum sp. | reverse complement strand
CTTCTTCAAAGAGTATCCGGATGTATATTCCAAAGTGGATGATCTTCCTCCGGCAAAATATAATGCAGGATCGGATATCAAGAACTCCATCATCTCCTCCGGATGTATCATTAACGGAAAGATTGAGAATTCCGTATTATTCAAGGATGTATATATTGGCAATAACTGTACCATCAAGAATTCCATCATCCTGAATAATGTCTATATCGGAGATGATTCCTACATTGAAAACTGTATCGTGGAGAGCAGGGATACCCTTCGTCCAGGTACCAATTATGTAGGAACCAATGACGAGATTAAGATCGTTGTTGAGAAGAATGTGAGATATATTCTGTAGGATATGAGGTAAATAATATAATAGGCTAATCAATAGGCTGTCACTAATAAGTGGCAGCCTATTTGCATATCTTATTCTCCTGTGATATACTAAATTATTTGGAGGATTCTCTGTTATGAATACGAATAAAATCTTTGCGGGAGTTTTTAGGCTTTTCCGCAGGTGCAAAGTAAAACAGAATAAGATTACATTGATCGAGAAGCTGGATACCGGTGGTACCGGGAGCCTTTTTTCCATCATGGAAGAATGCAGGAGAAGGGGACTGGATTATGATTTCCATGTGATTAACCACAGGGATTACGAGACCAGACTGTCCAATCTTCCAGGGCTGATCAAGCTGTTTACCGTTAAGGTTTACCATCTGGCCACCTCGGCCTATGTATTTTTAAATGATAATTTTATCCCCATGGCTTACATGGCTTTTGACCCTTCTGTGACTATCGTTCAATTATGGCATGGCATGGGGTCATATAAGAAATTTGCCGGCTCATCGGAGACTGACCCTCGGATGCTTGAGCTGATCCGGCAGGTGAACCGGCAGGTGACCTGCATTCTGGCCAGCTCGGAAAAAATCAGGGATAATTATGCCCAGGCATTCTGTGTGCCAAAGGAGAAGGTGCAGGCCCTGGCCTGCCCCCAGGCAGATTATTACTTTACAGAACATAAGGTGGAGGAATGGAAAGAGGAGCTATGCAGGAAGTACCCCGAGATGAGGGGAAAGAAATGGATTCTTTATGCTCCTACCTTCCGGGATGATAAGGAGAGGGATTACCATCTCCTGGATCATTTTGATTTTAAGCGATTCCAGGAAGAACTGGGTGAAGATTACTGTCTCATGGTCCGTCTGCACCCTCAGATCCACCAGGGACAGGTCCCGGATTATGTCATCGATATGACCGGTTATGTCAACATTCGTAAACTCCTGTGTATGACGGATATCCTGATTACGGATTATTCCTCCGTCACGGTGGAGTATGCCCTGCTGAACCGTCCCATTCTTCTCTATGCTTTTGATCAGGACTGGTATATCCGGAAAGACAGGGGATTCTATTTCGATTTTAAACAGACAGCTCCGGGCCCCATCGCCCACACCATGGACGAATTGATGGGAGCCATCCGACAGCAGACATGGGACCTGGATAAGGTGAGGAATTTTGCCCATCTGCACAATGACTTTTTTGACAACCGGTCCACCGCCCGGGTGGTGGATTATTTCCTGGACGTACAGGGAACACAAGGAGAAGATAAGATGAAGATCGTCATTGGTCTTGGAAACCCCACAGACCGTTATAAAGGAACCCGGCATAACATCGGCTATATGGCCCTGGACCGGATTGCCGAAGAATATAAAATCAGTATCAATCAGCACAGACATAAAGCCCTGACCGGAACCGGCTTTATCGGCAGCCAGAAGGTTCTTCTGGTGAAGCCCCTCACCTATATGAATCTGAGCGGGGAGAGCGTAAGAGCCGTTGTGGATTTCTATAAAGTAAACCCGGAAGATCTGCTGATCATTTATGATGATATCAGTCTGGATCCCGGTTTTATCCGCATCCGTAAAAAGGGAAGCGCCGGTGGCCATAACGGGATTAAGAGTATCATCCAACACCTGGGCTCTGATAACTTTCCAAGGATCCGTGTGGGGATCGGTGGGGAGAGGCATCCGGACATGGACCTGGCAGACTATGTGCTGGGACATTTTGATAAGGATGAGCTTGCCGTGATAGATGAGGCTCTGGATAAAGTATGTAAAGCCACTGCCCTGATTCTGGAAGATGACATGGGCACAGCCATGAATCTCTATAACACCCCCAAGAAGAAGAAAAAGAAAGAACCGAAAGAAAAGAATAACCAAGAACCTGCAGAGCAGGATAAGACAGAAACGGAAAAGATAGAAGGAGCAGCGAGTGAGGGCACTGATTGAACCACTTTACCAATATGAAGAATACCGAAAGATCAGAGAGGATCTGGAAAATAAGTCCTATCCGATTCAGATTACAGGATGTACCGATTCCCAGAAGAGCCATCTGATCCATGCCCTTGGTCAGGGGTCCGGATGTCGTCTGGTCCTGACCTACCGGGAAGAAAAAGCCAGGGAACTCTATGAGAACCTGAGTTTTTTTGATGTGGATACGGTTCTTTATCCCTCCAAGGATATTCTTTTCTACAGCGCGGATATTCATAGTAATCAGGTGGTAGAGAAACGTATGGATATCTTCCGGAGGCTGTCCGGAGGAGAAGCCCTTACGATCGTTGCCTGTTTTGAAGCCCTTGTTGAGAAACTGATTCCCTTTCAGGCCTTCCGGTCGGAATGCCTCACCATTGATTTTTCCTCCATCATTGAACTGACGGCTCTACGCCGCAAACTGGTGGAGATGGGATATGAGAGCTGCGGCATGGTGGAAAAGCCGGGTGACTTCTCTACCCGTGGAAGTATCATTGACATCTTTCCGCTGACCGAGGAGGCTCCGGTCCGTATCGAGTTATGGGACGAGGAGGTGGATTCCATCCGTTCCTTCGATGTGGACAGCCAGAGAAGTATTGAAAAGCTGGAGAAAATCGAGATCTATCCGGCCTCGGACATGATACTGACCCAGGGAAGAATCCAGGATGCCGTCCGCAGAATGCGGGAAGACTATAAAGAGCGGGAGGCTTATTTTAAGAAGCAGAAGAAGAATAAAGAAAAAGAGCGTCTAAGAAAGATGGTTATCGCCGCAACTACAGACCTGGATTCCTATGGAACTGCTCTGGGTAATGAGGCTTTACTGTCTTATTTCTACGAGGAGACGGAATCTCTCCTGGACTATCTCCCATCAGATACCCTGGTTTTCATTGATGAACCCGTCCGCAGCCTGAGCCGGGGAAGAGGCAATGAAGAGGAGTTCCTCCTCTCCATGGAACAACGTCTGGAGGGAGGATATATCCTTCCGGGGCAGGCAGACCTGATCTATTCCACCGCAGAAATCCTTGAGAGGATTAAGGGGAAACCCTTGCTGCTGCTGTCGGAATTATCCGCAGGATGTCAGGAAATCCTGCCGAAGAAGACTCATATGGTGAATGCCAGATCCATCTTCTCCTACCATAATAATTTCGAACAGCTGGTGAAGGACTTAAAGCGCTGGAAGGAACTCAGATATCAGACTATACTCATGAGCTCCTCCAGGACCAGAGCCCAGAGGCTGGCCCAGGATCTGCGGGATTATGAGCTTAATGCCTACTATGCCACGGACTATGACCGAACTATCGTGGGAGGGGAAATCATGGTGGTTCCGGGGCGTCTTTCCAACGGGTTCGAATACCCGGATATCCGCTTTGCCGTCCTGACGGAGAAGGATATCTTTAAAGAAAAAAAGAAAAGGCGCGGCAGAAAATATAGTGGTTACAAAGGGCAGAAGGTCGCTGCCTTGTCCGATCTTTCCGTGGGGGATTATGTGGTACACGAAAAATACGGTCTCGGTATCTACCGTGGAATTGAAAGTATAGAGACGGATGGCGTCATGAAGGACTACATCAGTATCGAGTACCAGGATAACAGTAATTATCTCTTTCCTGCCTCACAGCTGGAGATGATCCAGAAGTATGCCAGCGGCAGTGCGAAGAAGCCTAAACTTAACAAGCTGAACTCCCCGGAATGGAAGAAGACCAAGAGCAGGGTACGTTCCAGAATCCAGATTGCCGCCAAAGATCTGGTGGCCCTCTATGCCAGCCGGCAGACAGAGAAGGGATTCTGTTTCGGAGAGGATACTGTATGGCAGAAAGAGTTTGAAGAACTCTTCCCCTACGAGGAGACAGAAGATCAGCTCAACGCCATCGAAGATACAAAGAGCGACATGGAAAGCCCCAAGATCATGGACCGCCTGATCTGTGGGGATGTGGGTTACGGAAAGACAGAAGTGGCCATCCGGGCAGCCTTTAAAGCAGTCCAGGACAGCAAACAGGTGGCTTTGCTGGTGCCCACAACCATCCTGGCGCAACAGCATTACAACTCCTTCCTGGAGAGGATGGAGCGGTATCCGGTGGAAATCCGGATGCTGTCCCGCTTCTGCTCGGCTAAGGAAACCAGGGAGATTCAGGAAGGACTGAAAAATGGATCCGTCGACATCGTCATCGGAACCCATAAACTCTTGTCCGCCAAAATCCGGTTTAAGCAGCTGGGGCTTCTGATCATCGATGAAGAGCAGAGGTTTGGCGTCAAGCAGAAGGAGAAGATCAAACAGATTAAAAAGAACGTAGATGTACTGGCATTGTCTGCCACACCGATCCCCCGGACCTTACACATGAGTCTGGCAGGAATCCGGGATATGAGTCTCCTGGAGATTCCTCCGGTGGACCGCAGAGCCGTCCAGACTTATGTCCTGGAATATAACGAGGAAATGATTCGGGAAGCCATCGAGAGAGAACTGGCCAGAGACGGACAGGTATACTATGTGTCCAACCGGGTGAGTACCATCATGGATGTGGCTTCCAAGGTTCAGAGTCTGGTGCCGGAAGCCAGGGTGGAATACGCCCATGGACAGATGGGGGAAAGACAGCTGGAAGGTGTCATGATGGATTTTATCCGGGGGGAAATTGATGTGCTGGTTTCCACCACCATCATTGAAACCGGGCTGGATATCCCTAATGTGAATACCATGATCATCCAGGATGCCCAGAACTTCGGCTTATCCCAGCTCTATCAGCTGAGGGGCAGGGTGGGCAGATCTAAACGCACTGCCTATGCCTTTCTCATGTATCAGAGAAATAAGGTTCTCCGGGAAGAAGCGGAGAAGAGACTGAAAGCCATCCGGGAGTTTACCGATCTGGGCAGCGGCTTCAAGATTGCCATGCGGGATCTGGAGATCCGTGGAGCCGGAAATCTGCTGGGAGCGGAGCAATCCGGCCACATCGAGAGTGTGGGCTATGATCTCTATTGTAAGATGCTCAACCAGGCAGTGAAGGAATTAAAAGGGGAAAGCCAGGAGGAGGAAGAAGCGGATTCTGCCATAGAACTGTCGGTGAATGCCTACATTCCTTCCACCTATGTGAAAAATGAGAGCCAGAAGCTGTCCTTATATAAGAGGATTGCCTACATTGAGACCCGGGAAGACTACGATGATATGGTGGATGAGCTGACAGACCGCTACGGGGACCTGCCGGCACCACTTTACCGCCTGTTGGATGTGGCCTTGTTAAGAGCCCAGGCCAGAAAGGCCCGGATTACCCTGATTGAGCAGCGGGGCAATGAAATCCGTTTTGTCATTGCGCCTAAGGAGACCCTGGCTTATAAGGACCTGGAAGAATTTCTGAATCGGTATCCGGGAAAGATGAGGATTGCTCCGGAGAAGGAACCTACTTTCCTGTATGATGCCAAAGGCGTCTTGAAGAAGGATCTGATGGCTGTCATCGGAGAGATTGTTGAGAATATCATGCCGCTGACATCCGACCATAGTTCTTAAGAATATTTTTCCTTTCGG
>JBGVCE010000412.1:0-10329 GCA_045226235.1 Anaerobutyricum sp. | reverse complement strand
ATCCCAGAGCGATAGCCAGAGCCACTTTAGCCAGGGTAAGGGTAGCGCTGTTTTTGTCCTCGTGGGTCATATGGTATGAAAAAGTTCTCTTCAGAGATTTCCTCTGCCACAGCAGAAAAAAAAGCATTACGGGAACACCGGCAGGATACCGGATGATCAGAACAAGAAATATCTGTAAGATCCAGAAAATCATAATCTTTCTGGCCAGTTTTTCCGCACGTTCCCTTCCGATCAGAATAGACAAGGTCACCCTCCCTGCCTCTTTATCTCTCTCCATATCACAGGTATTATTGGACAGCATAAACTGTGAGACAATCAGCATCATAGGGATGGATTTCCAAAGTACCCAAAGATCGATCTTCCCGGTTAAAGACACAAAAACTCCAAGAGGCACCAGTCCTCCCAGAGTAAAACCGGACAGAAACTCTCCGATAGGCAGATGGGACGTTGATATAAACTTTCCCGAATAAGTGAGAGCAATCATCGCACCAAACCCACCGATCAACAGAGGAATCCACCCGGCGTGAAGAATCACATAGCATCCCAGAAGCAGGGCCAAAAGCATGAAAGCCAATCCTGCATAGAGAGCCGGTCTGGGATTTCTGACATGGTGATATGCCAGAGGACCGTCAATCTCAGATACTACATTTTCCGTGGTGTCATTTCCACTTACATAATCATAGTAGTCATTAAGTACATCCACAGAGGCGTTCATGAGCGTCGGTATCAGGAGAAGGCATATTACCATGGAAACCGGCAGATGAGCAGACTGCTCCGCGGAGAGAATCACACCGAGCACCGCAGGCATAAATGAGGACAAAAACAAGGCGCCCGGCGTGGTCATGGCAATGATCATATTCAGATCTACCTTTTTCTCTCTATGAGGTTGGCCGTATGATTTATCCCATTCTGAATTCAACACCCATTCCTCCCATGGGGTGATCCCATTTCTTCAATACATTGTCATGAGCAAGGACGCGGCAGGTACCACACTCCAGGCATCCTTCATAGTTAAAAGACAGCTTTCCACCTTCGTCCAGTCTGTACAGCTGGGCAGGACAGGCCATTACAACCCTTTTGATCATCTCCATATCGGTACAGTTTTCGTTCAACTCGATATGTGCATAGTTATCGTCTGCATGAAAACGGTTACGTCCTAATTTATCATCAATTGACATTGCCATATTATAATGCCCCCAATCCATCTAAAACATCTTTACCGACACGGAACATCCCTATCTTCTTGACAGGTCTCATCATGCGTTTCATCATCTTCTCCGGTTCCTGTCCGTACATCTCGAACATACCCTTCATGATCTCTTCCATCATGCCGGGATACTGCTCAAAGATCCGATGGCGTTCCAGGAATGCCGGGAATTTACGATAATGCTTCATATCTTTCATAATAAAACTATCATTCAAAGCTTTCTCATATCTGGACAGAAAAGCTTTGCTGTAGTCACCGGCTTCCTTGGCAGCGATGATAGTCTCCGCCGCAAGTTTTCCGGATTCGATACACAGATCCATACCACGGATGGTATATCCCAGGTTCATAACCAATGCAGCCGCATCACCGGCAATCAGGACACCGTCCCGGTACAATTCCGGAATCATGTTGTAGCCACCCTCTGTTACCAGATGTGCAGAGTACTCTACCAGTTCTCCTCCTGCAATCAAAGGCTGAACTACCGGATGGTTCTTCAGGCGTTCCACCATCTCTCTGGGCGCCACATCGGAATGCCCGATATCTGCGATGGTAGTTACGATGCCAACGGATAAGTCTTCCTTGTCTGTATAAATGAATCCTCCACCGATATTCCCGCCGGAAACATCGCCCGCAAAAAGCCAGGCCACACCCTCATCAGAGGATACGCCAAAACGATTATTGATCTTTTCCTCGCCCAGACGGATTACTTCCTTGATCCCAACTGCCACCTGAGAGGGATCCAGTTCCTTCTTCATACCAAGTTTCTGGGCCAGCAGTGAGTTTACTCCGTCAGCAAGGAGGACCATATCGGAGTACATCTCCTCGTCACCTGCCTTAACACCAACAGCTTTTCCATCCTGTACGATAACTTCATCCACACGGATTCCGGGTATATACATGGCTCCTGCTTCCTCAGCCTTCTCAACCAGCCATGGGTCGAAACGACTTCTTAAGATAGAATAGGTTGCCTTTCCTTTCTCTCCCAACCCTTCTGCCGCATATTCTATGGTGGTGGCACTCTCGCCGGTTACAAAGGATACTCTCTCTTTTGTAATCTTTCTCTCCACCGGTGCTTCCTCAGCAAAACCAGGAAAGATCTTCTCAAGACTGTGGCTGTAGAGTCTTCCACCGGTAACATTCTTCGAGCCAGGCACCTCTGCCCTCTCGATGACCAAGACTTCAAGACCGGCCTGGGCCAGCAGGTATGCAGCAATATTTCCGGCAAGTCCTGCTCCAACGATTATGACATCAAATTTTTCTTCCATATTGCTATGTTCCTTTCTTAAAAATCATTCTTAGGCTTCGCGAATATGGAGCAGACGATTCCCACTTCATAAAGAAGCAGGAGAGGTGCTCCCAGCATCACCTGAGATATCACGTCCGGCGGAGTAAGAACCGCCGCTATAGTAAAAATTGCCAGGATTACATACTTTCGGACTCGCCGAAGTTGTTTTGTATTCACCAGTCCCAGCCTGCTTAGCCACACGATCAAAATTGGCAGCTGGAACATAATACCAAATGGTGGCAAAAAACCAACCAGAAAATTAATGTAGGTTCCCAAAGACAGCATAGGCTGTGCAAACTGGTTGCCTGACTGTACGAAAAAATTTACCGCCAAAAAGAACACATAACGGTACGCAAAGAACACTCCCACCACAAAGAGCACCGCAGACAGGCTAAGATAAATCAGAGCCACAAACCTTTCCTTTCTGTGAAGCCCGGGTCTGACAAACAGCCAGATCGCCACGAACATCAGTGGGCTTGACAGAACGATACCGGCAATCAGCGAGACTTTAATCTGAGTGGAAAATCCTTCGGAAACCTCCGTGTAGATGACTTTGATACCCTTATCGAGAATAGGCTGTGTCACATGTCGGATCAGGAATGGTGACCCCAGAAAAAACACCAGCAAAACTGCAGCCACCACAGCGAGTAGGCAGAAAATAATCGTTCTCCGTAATGCTCTCAGATGGTACACCAGCGGCTTCGCTTCCATAGGTTTTTCCGGTCGGTTCATCCATCGGTGGATCATCCCGCCGGAAGAGGATTTATGCCTCGGTGTTCTCATCACTTTGTTCATCCTTATCGGAAGATTCTACCGGATTATCCGCATGAATCTCCCCTTTGAACTCCCGAATACTTCTTCCCAACGCCTTTCCTATCCCGGCAATTCTGGTGCCGCCGAATAGAAGAATCGCCAGAATGACGATCAGAAGCAACTCTGATGTACCTAATCTCATGATAAAAACCCCTTTCTGTCCAAGTTTTACTCTCCGACGAGACTTTTTTATGTTTTATTACATTATAGCGTCTATAATTTTCCAAAAAAATCAGAGTTTTCCCTGTCTTATATCAGGGATTCTCCCGATATGTAAACTCCGAAAAAACCAGGTGGTTAATATTGGATCAGTTTTTTTCTCAATGCATATTCCACCAGTTCCGGCCTGCTCTTAACATTTAACTTATTCATAATTTTAGATTTGTAGCTTTCCACTGTTTTGACGGAAATGAATAGTCTTTCCCCGATCTCTTTATTGCCATATCCTTTTGCGATTAAGGTCAGTATCTGAGTCTCCCTCTCAGAAAGCTTCAGGAAATCCTCTTTATCCTCTTTATGCCGATTCACAAAGCCCTGAACCAGATAAGGAACCATCTCCTTGCTGACATAAACACCACCCTCATAAACCGTCCGGATGGCCTCCGTCAGTTCCTTCTCAGAGGCATTTTTTAGGAGATAGCCGGAAGCCCCGACTTGAAACGTGTAGAGCAGATAGTCCTTCTCGCCATACATGGTGAGTATGATGATCTTCGTATCCGGATAATCTGTATGGATTCTTCCGGTGGTCACGACTCCACTTTCTCCCGGGGGCATACTGATGTCCAACAACAGAATATCCGGATGGAGCTGTCCAGTCATCACGAAAGCTGACTGGCCGTCTCTGGCTGTCCCCACAACTTTCATACCGGGCTGTGCTTCTACTATCCTCTTTATTCCTTCTGTCACCAGCTGATGATCATCAGCAATAACAATCTCTATCATGAGCTGTCCTCCAACATTGATTTTTCCCGACTTGTCTTCTATAATCTATCTAGAAATAATTGATGATTTGCGGGGAGTGTAACATGGCATTACTGAATGAATATCTCACAAAAAAACTGGTCTATGACAACCATCCCGTCATGGATGAATCCTGCTGCCTCAATACGATTCAGACGAGGAATCCTTGCAGAATCTGTCAGGACCACTGTGTCTACGGAGTCTATGACCGTTCTGAACCGGTTTGGGACCGTTGTCTAAACTGTGGAATCTGCGCGGCGATATGCCCCACCGGCTGCATATCTCCTTCCCGATTCCAGTCGGATAAGATGATTACTCTCCTTCGTTCCAAGAAGCCATCCATCACTTTATCCTGCCAACATCGTACAGAAGAGGCGGATCTTTCGCTCCCCTGTCTTGCTGCTTTTCCCAAGGAATATCTGGCCCTTCTGATCCTGGACCGACAGGTCTCCATCATAGAGCCGGACTGCAGTGATTGTCCCTATAAACCGGCCATGGGACATTTTGAGGATTCCCTGACTTTCCTCAGAGAATTACTGGGGGAAGAAGTCTGTGAGAAGTCCCTCTGCTTTGCAAAAGAAGTCTCGGAAGATACGGTCAGTAAATATACCCGACGGGAGGCCTTCTCTCATTTATTCTCCAGGACAAGATCCACTGCCGGCATCTTACTTCCCGAGGTGGCTTCAGCCTCCCTGAAGTTATGGAGAAATCTTCTCTCCGCACAGATCGTGAAACATGCCATGACTGTCTCCTGGTCTTACCCCACATTTACCGATTCCTGTAATGCCTGTGGTATGTGCCGGAAGGTATGTCCGGACAGAGCCATATATCAAGTGACAGATCCAGGAGATCCCGCTCATATCCATATGGCGGTCCTTCCGGAAAAATGTTCATCCTGCGGGCTGTGCGCTTCTCTGTGTCCGAGTCAGGGTATCAATCCCCCCAGGCCCGTAAAAGGCATATCCGATCCGTCAGTTCCTGTGATTCATACCATCTTCTGCAGGTTCTGCATCCGTTGCGGGGAACCCATGGCAGAAGATTCCCCGCAAGAATTATGTGATAAATGTCTCGGTGAGCTTCGCTTACCTCTTTGATCATCAAGGACGCTCTTCATACAGGAGTGGATACGAGGTTCTTTTTTATGCTTTCAGTTTCTTAACTTCTTCGATCATAATCGGAATGACTTCCTTCAGATTTCCTACAATACCATAATCTGCGATTTCAAAAATCGGAGCTTCAGGGTCTTTGTTGATAGCAACGATATACTCAGCCCCACTCATTCCGGCGATATGCTGGATGGCCCCGGAAATACCACAGGCGATATACATCTTGGGAGATACGGTCTTTCCGGTCTGTCCTACCTGGTGAACATGGGAAATCCAGCCGGAATCCACTGCAGCGCGAGATGCTCCTACACAACCTCCAAGCAGATCAGCAAGTTCCTGTAAGGGTTCGAAGCCTTCGGCCCCACCGACACCACGGCCGCCGGATACGATGATCTCTGCTCCTTCCAGGTCAACCGTCGCCTCCCCTTCATTACGAAGGATCTCAAGTACCTGAGTACGGATCTTATCTGCAGTAAATACGATATCTTCCTGGATGACCTCAGCAGTGCGGGAGAGATCCGGTTCCTCTGCTTTCTTAAATACACCGGGAGTAATGGTTCCCATCTGAGGACGTTGGTCCGGACAGCACAGGACAGACATAAGACTTCCGCCATAAGTAGGTCTTGTCCAGTTTACAACACCTCCGTCCACATCTATGCCGGTACATCCTGATGCGAAGCCGGTTCCAAGTCTGCATGCCAGCTTCGGACCCAGGTCTCGCCCCACGTGGGTAGCCCCCATGAGAATGGTGTCAGGACCGTATTTTTTTACCGCCTGACAGAATGCCTCCACATAGGCATCCGTCGAATAATCTTTATAGACCTCATTGTCGATCACAATTACTTTATCAGCCCCGTAAGACGCTGCGGCATCTGCGGCGGCCTTCGTATCTGCTCCGATCACCAAAGCTACCAATGCTCCCCCCAACTTATTGGCAAGTTCTTTTCCTTTGCCCAGGAGCTCCAGACCGACATTTTTCGCACTGCCATCCTCGGCAGTCTCTATATATACCCATAAATCTTTTGTTAAAGCTTCCATTTTTACCTCCTAGTCTTATGAACATTTCCCATCCCAACCAGGCATCGCGTCAGATAATCGATGCCTCGCTGAGCAGACTCACGAGTTTACGAGAAGATTCTTCCAGAGAACCCTCATCAATGATCAGTCCTTCTTTATTTCTTACAGGAACATATTCTTTCTGCACCTTCATCAGAGATATATTTCCGGTATCCAGGGAAGTAAAATCCCCGGCTCCGAAGCTGGTGAGCTTGGCTCTCTTCGCAGCCATCTTACTCTTGATGGTCGGATATCTTGGCTCATAGAAAGTCTGAGTCATGGTGATCAGGCAGGAGAGTTTTGCACCAAGAACGATATAACCATCTTCTGCCTCTTTTTTAACCTTCACCATATCTCCATCCATCTCAGCCTCAATAGCATAGGTTATCTGGGGGATATCCAGCTTCTCAGCCAGTTCCGGACCTACCTGACCGTTATCTCCATCGATGGCTTTCGCCCCACAGAAGATCAAGTCCAGTTTCCCTTCCTGATCCTCTATCTTCCGGATTGCTTCAGCAAGGACATAAGCGGGATCTAATCCTTCCAATGCGTCGTCCGATACAAGGTATCCTTTGTCCGCCCCGACAGCCAGACAGTCCCGAAGGGCATTCTGTGCCGTGGAGGAACCCAGACTAAGAACAATTACTTTGGAATCGTTTTTCGCTTCTTTAATCCTCACTGCGGTTTCCAGGGCGTACCCGTCATAAGGATTCACAATCAGTGGAACCCCATCCGTAATCAGAGAATTCGTCTCTGGATTCGTCCTTACTTCCCCCGTATCAAGTACCTGTTTTACACACACAAGTATATTCACGTCTACATCCTCCTTTTCATCTTCGTTTTGTCATAATCTCTTTGCGGATCCGGGCAATATCTTTTATCTCTTCTTCCAATTCCGGATCCACATCAAGATTATTCTTCATTTCATTAATATTTCCCTTGATATCAAATTCCTTCCTGATATCCTCCAGGTCTCCTTCCATATCAAGTTCTTCTTTCATTCCTGCAAAAAGAACTCTAATCTGCTTTAAGGCTCTCGCCAGGCCACGTGCAACCTTGGGCAGATCCTCCGGGCCCACGACCACAAAAGCAATAAGCAATATTAATATCAGTTCTCCAAGACCCAAGCTCATTCTTCGACCTCACTCTTAGCCACAGGAACCTCTGACACGGTCTCCTCTTCGCCTGGGATAAGCCCAAAGAGGATCCATGCAGCACCCAGCACAAAAAGAATCAGACCCACCGGCAGAAGCCCCACGGCAATCTCCGGCATGGTTGGCATATAATCCCAGCTTCTTACAAAGAGATCCGGGCCAGGTTTAAAGATTCCCGAGGAAATCGGAAAACTCCATAATTTGTTCTCCGATCCCCCTGCAGGCAGGGACAGAGAAATGGTATTAAATGCCGGAAGCAGGTGCATCATCTTCTGAATAAACATTCCTACGATTACCATGACACTGGTGATAGCCAACAGTCCTCTGCTGCTGCCGTTCCATATAAAATAGACAATCATGGCAATGAGCGGCAGGATAATCTCCAAGGCAAATAGTCCTCCGTATCTGTGAAGTACCGTATGCAGTAATTCCTGTCCTTCAAGACTGCCGTTCCAGGCGATGGTAATCAGTTCCAGGATGGTGAATACAAAATGAGCAGCCAAAGCAACTGCCCCTATCTTTGCCAGGATGGTAAAGGGTCTCTTCCACTCATCATAATCCTTCTGTTTTACCAATAGTGCTCCCACCAGTAAAACCAGGGCGATACCGGAGGAGATACCAACGGATACCGCATCCACCGGTACGATGGCAGAGTGCCACCATTCCTTGGATCTCTGTGTTGCAAACATGAGGGCGGTTCCTGCGTTCAGGATCACGATGTAGGGGAGGGCGATGTAGGACAATATCTTACAGCGGTCTTCCATCTTCATTCGATATCCTCTGTCCCCCTGATGTTTTTGGGTATCCGGAAGCACTGTCAGTATAACTGCGATCAAAGTAATCACAGCATATAATCCCAGGATAACCACATCCCAGAACAGGGGTGATTTCACATTTGGCATGAAAATCATATATAGTACACGGAAAGGCTGACCCAAGTCTGTGAGGATGGCCACACCGGAGGCAACCACACTGGCAAAGGCACAGATGGCGCCTAGTTTTGCATATCGTTTCATATCCTCCTGGTTCCAGAGGTAGGCGATGGCAAAAAGGATCATTCCCCCGGAGGAAAGGCCGATAAAGAACTCAAAACTTCCCATATACAGACCCCAGGAGAAGAGGTTGCTCAGATTTGTTATCTGAAGGCCTTTGGCGATCTGGAAGATCCAGGCTCCCAATCCCAGGGCAGATAATGCTAATCCCAGGACAAATACCAGATATTTTTTCTTCATGGTCACACCTCCTCACTGCTTCTCAGCCGGCTGGAAGCGATGTAGTAAACCTTCGGATTCGTGCCATAATCCTCCCGCAGGCGATATACTGTCTTATCGCGGATCATCTTACCTACTTCGGAATTAGGGTCATCCAGGTCCCCAAAGAATCTTGCCTTACCCGGACAGGCTCTCACACAGGCGGGGAGTTCTCCTTTCTGTACATACTGGGCACAGAAAGTACACTTTTCAGCTACGCCCACCGGGCGGTTCTGGGTATAAACCAGTTTGTTAGGCTCCTCCCTGGCATCATCCGGATAACCGTACTCATAGCCTAATTCCTTCTTTAATTCTTTCGGGTCCTTCCAGTTAAACTGACGTACCCCGTAAGGACATGCAGCCATACAGGTACGACAGCCGATACATTTGTTGTAATCTACCAGCACAACTCCATCTTCATTGGTGTAGGTGGCACCGGTAGGACATACCTTCTGACAAGCCGGATTATCACACATCTGACAGGATACGGGAAGAAACTCCATCTTAAAACGTCCGTCTTCCCCCACAGCCGTCTCATGAATATCGGCCCCCTGGGTAAATACTCTGTTCCACCAGGTTCCCGGCGGCTGACTGTTGTGCATATGACATACCAGCGCACAGGTCTGGCATCCGATACATCGATCCAGATTAATTACCATTCCATACCGCATCAGTTATCCACCACCTTCCCCAGTTCACTTTCATCTGCCTTACGGTAGTCCACCAGGCATTCATTCCAAGAGGTGTTCGGCGCCCACATCTGGGATACGAAATATACCTCATGAATCGGATTGATAAACGGATAGATCAATGTGTTATAAGAAGTACCGTGGGTATAGCGACTCCACCAGCCTTCCTCAAATACACACATCATAGTCTTCACACCCGGATCAAGTACTGCTTCTGCCAGCAGTTTACCCCGGTCATTGTACACTTCCACCATGTCTCCCGCCTTGATGCCTTTGGCTTCGGCATCCCCGGGATTCAGCCATACCTTGGCGGTATCATCCTGGAGTTCTCTCATCATCTCATTGTTGGAATGAGTGGAATGCACACGATGGACACTGTTCCTGGTCACATAACTAAACTTATACTTTTCCCTGGCTTCAGGATTCAGTACATACTCCGTCTCCTCAAAAGGCGGTTTGTGAACCGGCAGGCACTCTCCCAGTTTAATAAAAGTATCCTCATCTTTATAAAATTCAATACGTCCGCTCTTGACGAAGGCCGCTGTAGTTTCCAGAGGCATAGGATAACTAACCGGTGGAAACGGTTTCTTATCATGAATCTGCTCATAGAACGGAATCCTCTTCCGCCCGGGATTCTCGAATTTGAGTTTCACCGGTCCCTTTTTCAGCATATCAAGAGTGATTCCCTCCAATTCAGGTCCTCCGGTTTCACAGGTCAGTTGGATGACCTTCTCAATCGCCGAATCCGATTCCTCGGAAGGAGCTTTCGCCCCACTGTCAAAATAGAATTTATCTCCGTCGCCCGGATG
>JBGVCE010000411.1:0-2374 GCA_045226235.1 Anaerobutyricum sp. | reverse complement strand
CGGATTACCATTTCTGTCGATGCTTATAACAATCTCACTGGAAGTTCCATCGGGATTTCTTTTTATAAACTTGTAATTATTGATTGCCTCGGGTCCCTGCTTACTGAAAAGATGCTTGTGGCAGGCAGAATCACCAGGGGACATGAGCTCCCAGCCATTCTGTCCTTTTATCTCTTTGGTACTTGGATCGATGGTATAAACATCTGTTAAATCATTAGGAATCGTATTTTTATAATTCCTTGCATAATGATAATTCGGATCAGTCCATAATCTATGCAATGTATCAATGTCGCTTTTCACATTGTTTATATATTGATTCGCTGTATTTATTGCATTATCTTTAATACTCTCTATAGTATCCACGGTGGGCTGAACCACGTTATGGTAGATTGCTTCGCCGGTGGATTGTGCATAATCATAGATAGTATTTCCAAAATCCGATACAGCACCGGTTATGTCATCCCAGGTAGGAATGTTGCCGTCGCGGTCCACAAAGATCATGGGCTGATTATAACAGTAGGCGTATGGGTTCGTGGTCTGAACATTATAAGTATTATGGTAGAGGGGATCTTCCATAACGAATCTCTGAATCCTGTCATCATAGAATCTCGCCTGGGCATAATACATATCGTCACCCTCATTTCTGAGATAACCTGTGAACCCGAATCCGGACCAGATGCCGCTGCTCTTTATCAAACTACCGTATTCGTCATAACTGTATTCCCCCAGAAGATTTCCTTCCTGATCATGAATACTTTGGACAGAACCCTGATGGTCTGTAAGAACCGTCTCCAGACTCCCGTCTTCTTTGATAATTCCTGCCAGAGTTTCATAAGGATCCCATATGTATTTCTCTCCGCTTTGTCCTTCAGCAAGGAAGCTGTCGGAACGGCCACGAAGATCAAGACTCCATGTTTTTCTGGTGTCGCCGCTCTCCATAGCTACCATATGACCCAGACCGTTATAGGTCCTGGTTATCAGGCTGTTATCTGATCTCTCAGTGACCATCCTGCCATATGCATTATATTCAAATGAATGAATCTGTTCACCATACCTCTTTTCCGTCAGATTTCCCATAGGATCATATCGGTACAATGTTTCTTCTGACGGTTGTTTTCCTTTCATTAAGGATTCTCTGACCAGCCGATCCAGGATATCATACTCCCGGTGTCTGGACAATCCTTCTTCCTGAAGAGAAACAATATTGCCAAATCCATCATAGGTATACTGTTTTATAAGTTTTCCGTCTTCCAGAATCTGCTGGATCCGGTTGTTTTTATCATACTGATAGGTCAGGTTACTGGAATCACCTGTCTCAGGGTGATACCATCTTATCTCAGCCTGATTTCCACGGGCATCAAATATACAGGAGTATTGTTTGAGTAATTGCCCTCCGGAATAATAATCCTCCCCGATGATCCGGCCGGATTCGTCATATTTCCAGTGAACTCCGGTTCCTGATAAATCAGTTTTCTCCATTAATCTTCCCAGATCATCATAGGCATATCTGATTTCAAAATCATGATATCGGATGGAGGACAGTCTGGTAAACTCATCATAATCATAATGGACCTGTGTATTGTCTGAGAATAAGATTCCAGTCTTCTCCCCACGTTTTCCCCAGAAAAATGTGGTTTTCAGACCATTGTGGTCCGTGATCTCAGTGGGATGTCCCATATCATCTCTTAGAATTCGGGTGGTGCCGTTCCAATCCGAGAAACTCATAAGCTGATGATTCGCATTATATTCCAGGTGTACCGTATTGCCATCCTGATAGGTAACCTGACTGATGTCTCCGTTATCAGAGTAGGAGCATTGAGTCTCATTACCGTTCCTGTCCGTCATGACATTTCTCCGGCCAATAGGATCATAACCATATTTGGTCTTTAATCCATCGGGGTCAGTCTGCACCATGAGATTGCCGTACCGGTCATTCTCAAAATGAGTTATCCGGGATTCCTCTCTCCAGACATCCGATACCGGATCGTATCGCTTCCCGGATTTCGTCATCTTGGAAAGCTGCCCGAAAGCATTGTATTCATAAGATATGCAGCTTCCATAGGGATCCGTTATCTTCAACAGTTCCCCACAGGAACCATAGGCATAGCTATTGATATTATTATCTGCATCTATCGTTCGAAGTGTTCTTCCTACAGCATCATATTCCCAGCTACGCTGCATCCCTTCCGAATCAGAGATACGGATGCGCCTTCCTAAAGGATCATAGGTAAAATACCGCTCATACCCTGACCGGAAAATTTCTTTCGTTCTTCGGCCACGATGGTCATACTCAAAAGCAACTTCTTTGTTTCCATTTTTCTCGATTCCGGTCATCAGGCCAGCTGTTCCGTAACGATACACTGTACTTTGTCCC
>JBGVCE010000410.1:0-2142 GCA_045226235.1 Anaerobutyricum sp. | reverse complement strand
TCCTCCACTGTTCTTACACCTCCTGTAAGGAGAACCGGGATCTGGACTTCTTTTTTCACTGCTTCAGAGATGTCTCCGAAGTAACCTGGATAGTTATGGCCCTTACGGATGAAACAGCAGGTGCCGCCTGAGATATCAAGCAGGTCTACTCCAGCCTGTTCAAATCGTTTGCAGGCCTCCACCGAGTCGGCTATGGTAGTGCCACCGTTGACATAGTCGCAGCCTCCCAGACGGAGAGCGAAGAGGGATTTTTCCCCGATGACTTCCCGGATGCCTTTGATCAGTTCCATGTGAATCCGGGTTCTTCCCTCTATGGTATAGCCGTTGTATTCATCGGTCCTCTTGTTTGTGATGGGAGAATAGAACTGGTCCAGCATATAGGCATGGGCAGAGTGCAGATTGATTCCGTCATAGCCTGCCTTCATGGCCCTCTCAGCTGCCCGGATGTAATACCCCTCCAGGTCATGGATCTCATTTACCGTAAGCGACCGGGGCAGTTCGGGATTGGGCTTGGAATTGGGCCATCCGCAGGGCACGCTGATATTGGAGGAGCTGACCGGTTGGAGACCGGTTACCTCCCGGCTGGCGCCACAGCCAGCATGGCTGATCTGAAGGATAGCCACACTGCCGTTGTTGTGAATGATATCACAGATTCTTTTCAGTCCGTCGATATCGGAATCTCTGGACGCGGACATCTGGGTGGCACTGGCCATACCATCCTTTCTGACAAAACAGTGTTCCACCACCACCAGACCGAAACGACCACCCTTGGTGCGGTCTTCATAGTGCTTTTCTGTCTCCTTGGTGACCTTTCCGTCCACGCAGGTTTCGCTGTGGATGGGAGCCTTCACCATGCGGTTCTTTAAGGTGAAATTTCCTACTTTTATCCTATCTTTTATCAACATCTCTACCCTCCTGAGTGTCAAGTCTTTAAAATCTAATATCCTACCATAAATAATAGTATATCGGCCTGTTTTCTGCTTGGAATAATAATCCCTATAAATTATAGATATTCATACAAAAATATTTTTAAAAAGGGGTTGACAGGATTCTAAATATGTATTATTGTACTAAGTAGTTAATACAACAATACAATAATACAGTTCAAAAAGACTTTTCTATATATAGTAAGCCGGAAGGAGGATGCTGATGGAGTGGAATTTTAAGAGTGGTATTCCCATCTATAGTCAGATCGTGGATGAGATGACCATGAGGATTGCAAGCGGGATTTACGAGCCCGGAGAGAAATTATCGTCGGTGAGAGACCTGGCCATGGATGCGGGTGTCAACCCCAATACCATGCAGAGGGCGCTGGCCGAACTGGAACGCAGAGGTCTGGTATATTCGGAAAGGACCAGCGGAAGATTTGTGACGAAGGAGGAAGCAGTTTTGAAATCATTACATGAAGAACTGGCGAAGAAATATTTTCAGGAACTGGCCGAGAAACTGCGTAAGATCGGCATGTCAGGTGAGGAAATCGCCTCAGCCGTGAAGAAATGGGCAGAGGACATGAAGGAGTAAGGAGGGTGTGAGATGGCTAAGATAGAAATTAATCAACTGACCAAAGTATTTGAGCATGTTACTGCTCTGGACCAGGTGTCATTGGAACTGGAAGCGGGACAGATCGTCGGGCTGCTGGGGCCTAATGGCAGCGGTAAGACCACCCTCATTAAGATAATGAACGGTCTTCTTACCCCCACAGGTGGAAATGTTTTGATCAATGGCCTGGAACCGGGGATCGAGACCAAGAAGATGGTGGCTTATCTTCCGGACCGGAATGCCCTGCCGGACTATATGACCACGGATAAACTAATCAGTCTTTACGAAGACTTTTTTGAAGATTTTAACAGGGGGAAGGCAGAAGCCATGATCAAGGATCTGGGGATTGACCCCAGGCTGACCCTGAAGAAGATGTCCAAAGGAACCAAGGAGAAGCTTCAGCTGTGCCTGGTTATGGCAAGGGATGCACAGGTATATCTTCTGGATGAGCCCATCGGCGGTGTTGACCCGGCCACCAGAGACTATATCTTAAGAACCATCATTTCCAATTATAACGAGGATGCAGTGGTAATCATATCGACACATTTGATTGCGGATATCGAGTCTGTCCTGGATGACGTAATCTTTATCCGGGAAGGAAAA
>JBGVCE010000409.1:0-2659 GCA_045226235.1 Anaerobutyricum sp. | reverse complement strand
AAGATGCTATAGACCACAACCGAGCTTATCTATTTGTCAGTAAGGAACTCCAAAGGGTGACTAAGATGGCAATGAAGGAACTTGATGAAAAAGACGTCATCTTCATATTCCCGGAAGAATCAAAACTGAATAAAACGGTCAGGGTGCTGAAGAAACCTAAGACCAGAAGCAGTATCCGGAAAGTATACATCCCGAAAAGTGTTGCAAATATGCTGATCGACTGGAAGAAGAAACAAGATCAATTAAAAGAGATCCTGGGGGAAGAGTACCAGGATTATAACCTGGTAATGACCACATCCTTCGGGATGCCAATGGGCCGCGAGCGGATTCAGAAGTCTTTGAACAAGCTGAGCGAGGAAAATGATCTCCCGAAGATCGTATTCCACAGCCTCCGCCATACCAGTGTCACCTATAAATTGAAAATGACCGGCGGGGATATCAAAGCTGTCCAGGGAGATTCCGGCCACTCCCAGGTCAACATGGTGACCAATGTCTACTCCCATATCATTGATGAAGACAGGAAGAAGAATGCCGCGATAATGGAGGAAACATTTTATAAGAGGAAGGAAGCTAATCCTGACATGGACCGCCAGTCAGAGAGTAAAAAAGAGAAAACTGTTATTGAGATTCCGGATGGGATTGATACGGATATGATCAAGAAAGTTCTGGAGAATCCGGAGATGATGGTATTACTGAGTGCGTTGGCAAAAGGTACAGGATGATGGAACATCATAATAATAACATAAATATTGGCCAATAACATAAACACTGTTATTGTATAAAAAAGGGTTATTAAGAGCAGAATATGGAGAAATCATTATGAGTTACGATATTAGATTAATGGATCCGATAACAGAAGAGACTATAGAGCTGCCGGTAAAGCATGTTATGATCGGCGGGACGTTTCAGGCAGATTATGATGAAAGGACAGGGAGATTTTCCCCTAAGCCGATCAGTGAAGCATGGTTGAATATAACGTACAATTACAGCCATTATTACTATGAAGCCACGGACGGAGATCCCCGTTTTGCTCATGATAAAATCTCTGCCTATTACTCAGATGGGACAACAGGACCTATTGTAACTGAATATGGCATCCGAGGTATTTACGGCAAGATCGGGGCGGATAGTATACCGATGCTACAGGATATGATTGAAAGGATCAAAGCAAAATACAAGCCGGATGGGGAATGGTTGATTACTAGCAGGGACCGAACAAGATACCGTGATAAGTCCGGTAAGGAAGTTGACTTCTATTATGCACTTCATCATAGGGATGAATGTAGCAGCGAGGATTACACGGAAGATATCAGCGAGGGTCCCAGCGATGATTATTGGGAAGCAACAGCCGCGAATGCCATTCGGCCGTTGTATCAGCTTATAGCGATGGCGAAACTTCGCCCGGATGGGGTCTGGGACGGGGACTGATAAATGAGAGGTGATTTGATTGAATGATTATAAACTGGTCGGCAAAGGGATCCGTTTATCTTCTCTCCGACCTGCATCTGAATGATGACGCTCAATATGTTCTCTGATGATTTTATCAGCAGTATTGAAGAAAGAAGTGACGAAAAGTGAAAACATATTTTATCAGTGACCTGCACCTGGGCCATGCCAACTGCATCCGGTTTGATAAACGGCCCTGGGAGACAGCAGAGGAAATGGATATGGAGATCATCCGTCGATGGAATCGTAAGGTTCGAAAGGAAGATCACGTCTATGTGCTGGGCGATTTTGCCTACAGGAACCGCACAACGATCGCGGATTACACAAAGCATATGAACGGGTATATTCATCTGATCCGTGGCAATCATGATAAGCGCAGCGAAGCATATGAAAGCTGTTTCCATGAAGTTGTGGATTATAAGGATATGGTAATCATGGCTGACGGTGTAAAATGCCGCCTGATCCTGAGCCACTACTTTATTCCCTTCTATAACGGTGCACGTCATATGGCTTTTATGCTGCATGGCCATACACATAAGACAGAGGAATCGGCCATGGAGGAGCGGATCAAAGAGGACATCCGCCAGAAGGGGCTCCGCTGTGAGGCTTATAATGTCGGCGCTATGTGGCAGGATTATGAGCCGCAGACATTCGAAGAGATCATTGCAAGACAGGGAAGGAAAATACCACTGATATAGATTGAGTAATAATTAGTAGTTAAGATATAGAAAACTTATTGCGCAAAAATAAAGCTAAAACGTACATATTATTAACTGGTGGTGAAGAAATGAATCTTTATTATGAATTGCTTCAATTTCCTGTTTTCTCGATGAGAGAAGTCAATACTTTATATTCAAGTGAGCGTACAGCCAGAACTGCTCTTGGTAAATTAGTCAAGGAAGGTAATAGTGGATACTGTTGCCGAAAGAATCCAAAATCGCATTACTCATACTTATCCGAAAGCCTCTTATTTCGAATTGATAGACCAGTCTGAGATTTTTATAATGTTATCAGACAAGGCAAGTCAAAGGCTTCCTACCGATGATAGGCGGGATGCCATCGGAATAGGAGGCTTTTTCATGACTATTACAGTATTTGCAAAAGATTATCACGAGAGAATGTTTCCCGGCTATGTGTCCGACTTTCTCCGCACTGATCCGGAATTTATAGAGCGATTTGATAACTTTGCTTTCGACGAGGTGATCAATCAGGA
>JBGVCE010000408.1:0-3637 GCA_045226235.1 Anaerobutyricum sp. | reverse complement strand
CAAACCAGCCGCCGGTCCCGATGGCAAAAAGAGACTGGGTAATCTGATATCCCTTGCCGTCTATGTCAGCCCAGGGGTTGTACCAGGCCTGAAAACGGGTTCTCACATGGGAAAAGAGGAAGTAGGCCGCCCCGGAGGCAGCTGCTCCTCCTACAAGCCCCCCAAAAAGGTAAATCAGTCTTCCGGTGGAAACAAAACACAGGAAGATAAACAATACGAAAAAGAGCAGGGCTCCCCCCAGGTCTTTTTCCAGGATCAGTACAATCACATGGGCAGCTGCAAATAAAATTGTCACACCCATCACTCTCTTACCCGGAGGATTTGCCAGTGTGGCTGCGATAAAGAAGATAAAGGTAATCTTAACGAATTCCGAGGGCTGTAAAGTCACCGGTCCCAGGGAAATCCAGTTGGTAGACCCGTTGTGGGTAGAGCCGATCACAAAAACCGTACACAAGAATACCAGCCCCAGAATTCCGTAAAACCACTTTAGCTTATTGAGCCAGAAGGCTTTTTTTACGATGAAAGGAACCAGGAGGCAGATGACGTCTGACACAACCACAATCAAAAACTGTTTGATCGACTCCTCAAAGGAAAGCCTTGCCAGCATCACAAAGCTGATGGCAAGCAAGAAGCAGGTGTGATTCATAATCACCCTGGAACTGTCGGTGTAAAGCCTGCTGTAGATAGCGATCATCAGCCGGAAAAAAAGAACCTGCCCGATGTATAAGGCTAATACCATAGGGTTCAGAGTCTGAAGAAACAGTACCAGGAAGCAGATGAAATGGAATACATAGACGAAAGCCTCCTGCCGGTCCATCCTTCCTTTCTGAGCCGCCTCACTGGAGGGGAGAAAAACGGTGAAGGAGGAAAGGGCATAGATCCCGCACATCAGCATTAATATGTAGTTGGAACCTCTCGAGATAAAATGTAACATATATATTTCCTACTCGATGCCTTGATCCCAGGCACCATCGCTTGTGTTATCCGTTAACTGTTTTTTAAAAGAGTTCTTCTCCCAGGAACGATAGCGCATAATCACATCATTCACCTCTTCTGCAGAACATGTAAAGAAGTCAAAACGGATGCGTTCAATGTAATCTGAGATCTGATGGAATTCCTTCCCGATCAGGTCCCTGGGACTATCTGACCAGATCATATTATAACAGGATAGACCATCAGCGGAACCCATGGAAGGATCCACCCAGTCCGGATTACAGTGGGATGACATAGGCAAGTGACGTCTGCGTCGGTCTTCAAGCTGATAGATCTCTTCAATTCCATTGCACCTGCCCATGGTTTTCTTAACACACTGGGCTGATAGCATCACAGGAAAACGGCCATAGACCAGACACTCTCCCTTCATACCGGAAGAGTCCCTAAGCAACTCCAGACATTCCTTGCCGGATAGCTCCAAAGGCAATTCCCGATAAATCTGCTCCTTCGGTGTCGAATCATCCAGGCTTATGATTTCCCGGCAGCTGTCGCTATTCCATTGATAGAAGGAAGAAGCATAGATTATATCAATATCGGCCATAGAATCGGGAAGAACCCCGATCTGGTTGATGTTATTCAGGTAAATAGCATCCCAGGGGATGCCATCCTTTAAAGTATCCTCCAGGTATGTCCTCATCTGGTCAGCTGATGTCTGTCGAAAAACCCTGGGCAGGGAAAGATATACCTTCTTCCCGGCTTCGTGAATGCTTCTCTTATGACGAATCAGGCTGCCCTTATGGAAGAAATCCATGGTCAACAAAATCCCGTCAAAACCGTTTTTAGACAGACAGTAATCCAGCAGGTCTTCCTCATAGACCGCAGCAATCTTTTCCCTTTTCTCCACTTTGCCGGAAGTATCAGATTTTATCTCGGACGTTTCTGCTCCGTCAAATAGAGGTTTCTCACGATGATAAGAAGAACAACTGGCTTGAGTCAGTTCCTGATAACCCCTCTGCCTCAGATCTTTGATGGCGGAAGCAGGCAGAAACAGGCCCGGTTCCAGTGAAATCTGCATCTCTTCCAAAGTGTAGGGAACATTTCCGGTTTTCTTCATCTGACGCAATAGATCTTCTTCTGCTATAGGACGTTTTTCCGCCGGATAGGGCTCCGGACCTTCCAGATAAACGGATACATTCCTGCAATTTAAGTGAAGGTTCACCGGTTTATTGCTAGTTACTTCCATAGCTCCGGTCACAGGATAGGATATCTTCTTGTTCAGGATTTCTTCCTGAATCCTTCTGTTTGTTTTCTCATTATGTCTTCGATAAACAGGCTGGCCCGGTTTGATGGATTTTGTTGAAGGAGCATTGAGAGTTATCTCGTAGCTGCCCTTGGCTGCGGGAAGAAGATTTGATTCTTTTGGAATGGTCAGAACAATCTCTTCCTCTCCTTCTCCGGGAATAATCAGGACATCCTTCGGATTGACAGATGTATTCAGGCGAATGGATACTTTGCCTTTGAAAACCCTGGTAACCTTACCAATCCTTCTTCCCAGATTTCTGGGCACCTCCAGAGACATCATGCCGGAACCATTATGCTGATACCAGTATCCGTCAGTAAAGCCACCTCTGGAATACAGTTCTTCCAGCATATTTCTATCCGCCTCTTCCACCTGATAAGGTTGGCCGGAGGCATATAGATCCAGATATTTACGGTAAATGGAGGTGACTCCAGCCACGAACTCCACATTTTTCATCCTTCCTTCAATCTTCAGTGAGTCCGCCCCCAGTTCAATGATGGAAGGCAATTCAGATAAAGTACACAGGTCTTTCGGACTTAGGAGATGTTTCCATTCCTTTGTCATAGAATCCCCGGAAGCATCATATGCTCTGTAGGGGAGCCGGCAGGGCTGGGCACATCTGCCCCGGTTTCCGCTTCTTCCCCCATAGGTACTGCTGAAGAGACACTGGCCGGAATAACAGTAGCACAGAGCCCCATGGATAAACACTTCCAGTTCCAGTCCGGACTCCTCTTTGATCTGCCGCATCTCCCGGGCGGATAGCTCCCGGGCAGGCACGATTCGGTTCATGCCCAGCTTTCCTGCAGCAAGAGCACCGGACAGAGAAGTAATCATCATCTGTGTGCTGCCATGAATCTCCATACCTGGAAAATGATCACGAATAAAAGAAGCAGCCCCCAGATCCTGCACGATCACACCATCAAGGCCTGCTTCATAAAACGGCAGAAGATACTCATACAGATCCTCCTGCAGTTCTTTCTCTTTTATTAATGTATTCACCGTCATATAGGCACGGCGTCCATGAAAATGAAGATAATCCAGAGCTTCGAGGACACGTTCCGTGGTGAAATTCTCTGCGTATGCCCTGGCGCCATAGCGGGAACCGCCGAAATACACGGCATCTGCTCCCGCCAGTACGGCAGCCTTCATATGTTCAAAAGATCCTGCCGGAGCCAGAAGCTCAGGCAGATGATTCTTAGGATAATTCATGTCTTGTCTCCAGTTCAATAATACGCTTCTGCATCTCATTTACTTTGGTCTTATACTCAATCACCAGACGGTTGGCGGTGTCAATCCGCATATCCTTCTCCACCAGTTCCTGTTTCAGGCGGTAGATCTCTGCCTCTTTCTCCTGGTACTCCTTACTGCTCACATCTTTCTCATCCTGGCTTTTGAATAATTCTT
>JBGVCE010000407.1:0-5494 GCA_045226235.1 Anaerobutyricum sp. | reverse complement strand
CGCTGCCTGAAAAATCAGTTTCACCCGGGCAGGAAGGGAGCTTTCCATGCTTTTCAGTACCTTCGCCGCACCCAGAAGAGCGGCGGTATGTCCGTCGTGACCACAGGCATGCATCTTCCCCTCATGGCAGGATGCGAAGGAACAATTTGTTTCCTCCTTCACCGGCAGTCCGTCGATATCGGCTCTTAAAGCGATGGTCCTGATTCTTTTTCCATCCTCTCCCTGTTCCTCCCCTGGCTCAGGTCCGATATAAGCCACACATCCCGTCTCATCCAGGGAGACAGGTTCGATTGACATCTCTTTCAACCGTTCTTTGATATATTGAGTTGTCTCGTATTCCTGCAAAGACAGCTCCGGTATCCGGTGGAGTGTATGATAGTGAGCCAACACTTCATCAAACACCTTCTCTGCTTCTTGTTTTATCTCTGATATATTAATCATATATTTCTCCTCCAAAGACTTTATCTGATGCACCTTATAAATCCATATGCATAATCAGACAGGCTATCTGATAATTCATTTTTTCCTCTGATGTAGATAAATCTGTGCCCAGGAGTTTCTTAATCTTATTAATCCGGTACATCAGGGTATTCCGATGGATGAACATCTTTTCAGCCATAGCCCGGAAGCTTCCTTCCAGTTCCAGATAGGTTTCCAAAGTCTCGACATATTGTCCGTCATGCTCTTTATCATAATCGATCAGAGGCCTGAGTAAATCCTCGCTCATCTCCTTCAGGAGAGCTTTGTCCGGCACCAGACTTAGGAGTCGGTATATCCCCATCTCATCAAAATACAGACGCCTCTTCCCTGTAGTGATGGCCATGTTAAGTGCGGCTTTCGCACGCATATAGGTTACACTTAAGTTCTCCAGGTTCTTTATTCTGCTGCCAATACCGAGATAATATTCCGTCCCGGGCATCCTCACATGGGTACGATGTTCAAAATCCTTGAGGACCTGTTCCGTGACATCCCTAGGCAAATCATTGCACACCAGCACAAAACTGGAATCATAGTAAAAGAAGCTACAGTTATGGGTGACATTTTCAAAAAACAATTCCATCCGATAACCGATTCTCCTGCGTTCCACCGTGTCCATGGTATCGAGCCCTGGAATTGTCAGCAGAATAATCTGAAAGACTCCATCCACATCGAAATACTGGAGCAGATCCTGCTTGGCAGTAACTGCCTGATCCGGAGATCCGATGGCTTTGATAAAAGCCGCACTGATCTGCTCATCAGTCATGCCCTGGAGAAAGATCCGCACACTCACATCCTTAATCATGTCTGTAAGATAAATCTCCCAGGGTATGATAAGCAAAGGCAGATTCACCTCGTCACATAGGTCTATCACCGATTGCGGAATCTCAGCAACATAAAAACCGACATTCACAACCAGGCCGGCTGCATGCCGGGTATGGAGCTCCTGAACCAGGTTCAGCAGCTTCTCTTCACTGTCGAATCCCATGCCGGTTGTAACCGCCAGTTCTTTTCCCACCAGATGGCGCAGGATGGTAAAATCCTCAATCATCAGCAGCCAGCTGATGGAATTCGACCAGCCATGATCCCCGGCGATCATGGAAATCTTGTATTGGTCCCCTGTGAGGGTCAGCATATCCTCTATCGTAAATCCCATGAGTACCCCTTCCCTAATTCTTTATGCTCCCAGCACAAATAAACTATTTTTATTCAAGCTTACAGCCCATTGAAATCCAATTTTAGTATGGTATTCTTGTTACAAGAGACAAGAAAAGATACAAAAAAAACATAACAGGAGGTATGAAAAATGTCAACATATACAGCATTTATTTATGAAAACCATAACTTACAGGAGCATAAACCGGAATGGATGAGAGCTGAGCGCTACGAATACTGCGAACAGATTAAAAGCTTAACATCCACCCGCAAAGGATTTATCAAAACTCTTACAGAGCGCATTAAATCTCATAACTAATGCTCTGAAGTTGGTTTCACAATTCAGAACATATTAAGATAGACAGGCAGGGATTGTATGAAAATACAGTCCTTGTCTTTTTTTATTGACCGTACCGAAAAAACATGCTTTAATACAATTGGTATATGTCCAAAGAGATGAATTTGGCTTTAGAAAGGAACACTTTGATGGATTACGATGTTATCATTGTCGGCGCAGGTCCCGGCGGGATCTTTGCCGCATATGAATTAAAGAAAAAGAGCCCCAGGATAAAGGTGGCTGTCTTTGAGTCAGGCTATGCCCTGGAGGAAAGGAAATGTCCCATTGACGGAGTAAAAGTAAAAAGCTGCATCCGATGTAAAACCTGTTCGATCATGAGCGGCTTTGGCGGAGCCGGTGCTTTTTCTGACGGAAAATATAATATTACAAACGATTTCGGAGGAACTCTGTATGAATATATAGGGCATCAGGAAGCCCTGGATCTCATGTATTATGTGGATGAAATCAATCTAGCCCACGGCGGGGCAGGCACGAAACTGTACTCCACAGCCAATTCTGATATCAAGAAGAAATGTATGCAGAACAAAATGAAGCTGCTGGATGCCTCGGTACGTCACCTTGGGACAGATATCAACTATATCGTATTAGAAAATCTGTATAATAAACTTAAGGACAAGGTAGATTTCTTCTTCCAGACTCCTGTCACTTCTGTAAAAGTTATTACAGATGGCTATATGGTGGTCACAGAAAGCGGCGAGTATACAGCCAACAGATGTATCCTATCCGTAGGCCGCAGCGGAAGCAAGTGGATGGAACAGGTATGTAAGGACCTGCAGATCCCCACCAATTCCAGCAGGGTGGATCTGGGAGTCCGGGTCGAACTGCCGGCCGCAATTTTCTCTCACCTGACCGATGACCTATATGAAAGTAAGATTGTATACCGCACGGAAAAATTTGAAGATAAGGTGCGTACCTTCTGTATGAACCCAAAGGGAAGCGTGGTTAATGAGAACACAAACGGTATCGTCACAGTAAACGGGCACAGTTACGATAACCCGGAAAAACAGACAGATAACACAAACTTCGCCCTTCTGGTATCAAAGCACTTTTCATTACCCTTTAAAGACAGTAATGGCTATGGGGAAAGCATCGCCAGACTCTCCAACATGTTGGGGGGCGGTGTGATCGTACAACGGTTCGGAGATCTGATCCGGGGTCGGAGAAGTACGGCAAAAAGAATCGAGGAAAGTTTTGTAAGACCAACTCTACAGGCAGAACCCGGGGACCTGAGCCTGGTACTGCCTAAGCGGATCATGGATTGTATCATCGAAATGATCTATGCTTTGGATAAGATCGCACCGGGAACGGCAAACGATGATACCCTTTTATACGGAGTTGAAGTCAAATTCTACAATATGGAAGTTCAGGTTAACGAGCATCTGGAATCCCGCTACCCGGGACTGTATGTGATTGGTGACGGCAGCGGAGTAACCCATTCCTTATCCCACGCATCAGCAAGCGGCGTCTTTGTGGCAAGAGATATTCTGTCAAGATAATTTATACGAAAATAGAGCAGCAGATTCATCTGCTGCTCTTTCATTATCCAAGATGCCACATCTCCCCATTGGGCATGATGCGTACATCTCCAGGTAAAATTTCTGTGATTTCACCTTCTAAGTTGCGGACCACCGTATCTTCCCAGTAGCGGTAATCCTTCCCTTCTCCTTCCTCATGCCATCTGCTGAAATACAGCTTATCACCGTCCCGAAGAAAGAAGCTTTCATGGTCTTCCATAGGAAAACTGACTCTTTCCGGCCAGACAATGTCGAATTCATTAAACCAGGCGCACTGCCTCGTCAGGGTAAGAGGAAGGCCGTCCAGACTCAGATTATAGCAGTCTTTCACACAGCTTAAGGGCAGTTCTTCCAGGATTTTAGTCTCCTTATCCTGGCAGTTGAATCTATGAATCCGAATCAAACCTTCCGGAAAGTCCACGCTGGGAATATAAATACTTCCATCGAGATAGACAGGCTCTGCAGGATAGATGCCGGACATCTTAGGAATGGGCCGATAAACCTCTCCATCCGGATAATGAATCAGAAGGAGTTTTCTTCCTTCTATCTCATACCCGGCCTTAAATATTTCTTCCGCCTCATACAGATCTCCATGTTCGTGACTAATCCCATAATACCATTCATCCGTGCCATAGGGGATAAGATTAATATCTGTAATCCCTTCTGTTTCGATTGTCTTCATCTCATCACCTCATTCAATAATCAGATTTTTTATGGTCTCGATAATGCTGATAATGTGGTATTTCAATAAAAAAGCAAGGTCGTTGTACTCCGGATATTCGTTCTTAAGAACATCTGCCAATGGCAAAATATACCGTTCTGTCTCATCGATATACTCTAGCATTCTCTTCTTGGTGAAGCTGCCTGCCATCGTTGACACATTATTACATCTGTCGATACATTTTACGACGCAGGCCTTCCCGCTCTCCTTTATCCTGGAGTAGTACTCCTTTTTTTCTTCACCCCATGACTTTAATCCCGTCTCGGTAAAAGTAAGCAGGCCGACTATTTTTTTGACTTCGTCGGAAAAAGGAATCTCTTCCAGTGTCACACCTGTATCTTCCACTACATCATGAAGGAGGATTGCGGAGAGAAGGGCATCATCCCGTATACCAAATGCATGTGCCTGGCATGCCATCATCAAAGGATGATTGATGTACTGGACCAGCTCATCTGCATACTTTGCTTTTTTTCGAAACAGTCCCAGATGTTGTTTGCGCATATAGTGAAGGGCCTTGTATGTTTCCGTAAGATTTTCCGCCGTAGCGTAACTCTTCAGGCGGGTATACATATTGTTTTCATGAAACAGCCTGGTACGTATGCTGATTTCTTCCCCATATTCGGGGCGCTGTTCCGGTGTAAGGATTGCCTGATAAGGAGTATCGGTTATCTCACAGATCAGCATAAGATTCTCAAGATCAGGCAGATTCTTTCCATTTTCCCACTTGCTGACAGCCTGAACGGATACTCCTACTAATTCTGCAAGTTTCTCCTGCGTATATCCACGTTTCTCTCTTGCCCTTTTAATCGCATTACCGATGGCAACCATATCCATAAGTCTGCTCCTTTCTCACTCTGACCAATGCAGTCTGAGATTCGTTATCCTGCAACTGAATTATAAGATAATCAGGCAATAAATAACACATACCTGCAGTTGACCTCTTTTAAGCGGAGGTTGAATCTCTCGTCACCATTTTATCATAATTCCTACAATATATTATCAAAATCTTTTTTCATTAAGAATTTGTTTAAAGTTTGTCCTATATCATATATAATATTACTAAATATTGTATTACAATGTTGAATGACGGATAGTGAGTCTAATCTGGCGGGACAGATAAATCCAAGAATAGGTGATAAGAATGAAAGATAATACACAAGCAAAAAAACAATTTATTATCAGCTACAGCCTTCTATATATCGGAATGATCATACTTGGTATCTTTTTAATATGCCTGAAAGGGATATCCCACATCAATTCCATCCATAT
>JBGVCE010000406.1:0-7888 GCA_045226235.1 Anaerobutyricum sp. | reverse complement strand
CGGTTTGAACGACGCAGCGAGTCTGGCCGGGAATGTTTTGTCTTACGCTATGACAACCCTGAAGATCCTAAGAACTATCTCGAAGTGACATATAACACGGAGAATGCCGATGCCGTTTCCGCCTCCGTTAGTGAAGTACTTTCAAATGATTATGACATTATTAAGGAATCCTTTACACTTGAACGCGCCGGCAGCTGCATAAAGATCAATGCATCTGAAACAAAAGGCGGCGGAACTCCTGATCTGATGCAGACGGTGTATATCATCCCTTCAGGTGACGGATGTCTTGTCGTAACGTCTCATTACTCTTATGACAGCGGCGATGAATATGGCGTACGTATCCGCCATATCATGAATACCCTTAAAGTCATTAAACGCCATGCGGAGAGTGAACTGACGGGCACATGGGCTACTGCATCCATGGGATATGAGTTTGAAGGTACGATGCAGCCCATGTATTACGTGGAATTTACTGACTCGGAGATAAACTATGGGCATATGAAGGCAGAGGAGTTTGTTCCCGATCATTCCGATAAGATCAGTTCCTTAGAGGAATTTGCTGAAGGGAGATTCAGAATACAGGCAGAGACTTCTGATGGAAATCAGTACACCTATCAGACCAGTGAAAGCGATAATAATACCCTGGAATATTACGGGACCTGGCAGAAAGATGAATTTTCGGAGAAGTATAGTGGAGGTTCTTCCCTAAGCAGGATCGACTGATGAAATGATATGAAAATGAGGAGAAGAATCGGGAAACCGGTTCTTCTTTTTTGGATTATATCTGCCTAGATTTTCCCACTTGTTATTTGAAGTAAAACCCTCCCGAACCATCCTTTCTTCTTATAGGGGACAGACTCCATCGAAACAAAATCATATCCGGTAGCTTCAATTAACTTTTTCAGCTTGTCTTCATCTACAGGATCTTCTGTCAGGAAAGATGCTTCTTTCTTTGACCGTGAAGCAGATACTTTCTTCGCCAACGGGACTCCTTTTCGGATCGCGTCACAAATATGTGCCTCACACATCCCGCACATCATACCCTCTATCTTTAAAGTTGTTTTTATCATGCTTATCACCTCATTTTTTCATGTCCTGTAATCATGGTCAATTATAACGTAGGACCCCTCTATTTTTTTGCGATTACAGTAATCCACGGTTTGGTCTTATGATGATCCGCTTTTACCTCTTATTGCATAGTCTCTCTATTCCCCTGACAAGTTTCTCCGGCTGAAAAGGTGCAAGGCCTCCGTGCCCTGTACACTTGATCTTTCTGAATATAGTATGCGGAAAATGCTTTCTGATATAAGCTATGTCCCATTGACGGTCTTTGATTTCTTTCTCTGCTGCCCAGTATTCGATATGCTTACAATCCGTATGGATACTGTCCGGCATGGAGTAATTGTTACAAGATTCAAAGGTCCTCCAGATAGTCTTTGCGCTGATCATCTTTAACACTTTTGCTGCATACCGGATATCTTCTTCCGACAATTCATCCGTTGAAAACACTTTTTCCAGAAGCTTCAATCCGCCCAGCTTTCCCATATATATCAGGAGAAAGTCTTTTATGGCGATCAGTCTTGTGATGATCCAGGGAAGCTGATAGGGAGTGATCCCACCATCAATGACTGCACTATGGATATTCACGGCATTCTCTGCCAGCATCCTGACAACGATGCTTCCGCCCATGGAACAGCCGTATATGCAGGCTACGTCTTTTAGGTTATTGTCAATAAGCCATTCCCCCAGTTCTTCAGAGATTTCTTCCACGCTTGTGAAGTCGCCATCTATATCCGGATCGTACCCGGGAAGTGCCGGGATGATCAGATGGTAGTTCTTCTCCATAAGAGGGATGATATATTCAAAATAATCCCATATAACGATGGACGGATGAATCAGCATGATCACCTGTGTATTATCTTTTCCATACTCATGTATCGTCATTTCTATTTCTTTCCGGCTAAAAATGGTCGATCCTGATAATCCTAATCGCCAGCCTTCTGTTTTAGACATGAAGCAAATGTACCGCCTTTGCGCATGCGATTGTTCCTAATCCCAAGGCAGTGTTCAGCCCAATAAAAAATATACCTATTTCTAACACAAACATCAGTTAGTTTATACTAATTATAATGCATCTTGAGGATCTTTTGCAAGAGGTTAATAGAATCAAATGCTTTATAAACAAATGCAAATTTTTGTAGAATTACATCATAGTTTTTGATTGAAATGAAATCTGAAAATATTTTTTTCTTGACAAAAACTTGTAAAGAGGTGTACATTACTTAACTATAGAGGCAAAGGCGTCTTGAAGATCATCTTCAAGGCGTCTTTTCTATTCCCCTGGTGCAGCTGTAATGAAGGGCTAATGAGGTCATCCCACAAAGGCGTGGTTCTTTTGTAGGATGACTTTTTTCATTGTTAAGAAAGGAGATTTTTTATGACAAATGAGATAATGAAAATTCTGGATGGTGAAATCTTTTCTGTATGGTTTCTGATAGGGGCTGCCTTCGTTTTCTGGATGCAGGCAGGATTTGCCATGTGCGAAGCAGGCTTTACCAGAGCAAAAAATGCCGGAAATATCATCATGAAAAACCTTATGGATTTTTGTATAGGTACCGTGATGTGGTTTATCTGTGGGGCATCTTTCATGCTTGGAAAAAATGTGCTGAATGGATTTTCCGGAGGCTTAAGTTTTGATGTATTTACTCATTATAGCAGTTTTGATTATTCTGCTTTTATTTTTAATCTGGTCTTTTGCGCTACAACCGCAACCATAGTATCTGGATCCATGGCAGAAAGGACAAAGTTCTCCAGCTATTGTATCTACTCTGCAGTCATTTCCGCTATCATCTATCCCATCGAAGCCCATTGGACATGGGGCGGCGGCTTTCTGGCTCAATGGGGATTTCATGATTATGCGGGTTCCAATTGCATTCATATGGTTGGGGGAATCTGTGCCATGATTGGTGCGTGGATGCTCGGACCCAGAATTGGAAAGTTTGAGAAAGATAAAAATGGAAAGGTGACAAAAGTAAATGCATTTCCGGGACACAATCTGGTAATCGCAGCATTGGGTGTATTTATTCTCTGGCTTGGCTGGTATGGATTTAATGGTGCCGCGGCTACGGATGTCCCGACTTTGGGCTCTGTTTTTCTCACTACAACGGTTGCACCGGCAGTAGCAACAGTGGTATGTATGATCTTCACATGGGCCAGATATGGAAAACCTGATGTATCCATGTGTCTTAACGCATCACTGGCTGGCCTGGTAGCTATCACTGCCCCTTGTGATGTAGCTGATTGTGCAGGCGCTGCTATCATCGGTGCGGTTTCAGGACTCCTGGTGGTTTTCGGCATCTGGTTTAACGATCATGTCAGCCATGTAGATGATCCGGTGGGTGCTGTGGCAGTCCATATGCTGAACGGTATCTGGGGAACTATTGCCGTAGGACTTTTTGCAACAGAGACTGCCCCGGGGTTTTCCGTTGCCGGCATTGGGGAAGGACTATTCTACGGAGGAGGCTTTACCCAGTTGGGTAAACAGTTGGGCGGAATGTTAATCACCGCTCTTTGGGCTGTGGTCACCATCTATCTCGCCTTCCTCATAATCAAGAAGACGATAGGTCTTCGTGTATCTGAGGAAGAAGAAATCACCGGTTTGGATACGGTAGAGCACGGTTTGCCTTCCGCCTATGCAGGATTTGCGATTATGGATGTCTCTAACTCCATGATGAATATCAATGAGAACACCAACTTAGGAGAAAATGAATACGAGGCAGCATCAGAGGCAAAACGTAAGGCAGCTGTCCCTGTTATTAGAGAAGATCAAACAGGAATTCCCGAAATCTCGTCAGGTAAGTCCAAAGTAGTTATCATTGCAAAGCTTTCAAGATACGATAAACTCAGAGAAGCATTAAATGACCTGGGTGTGACCGGAATGACAGTCACTCAGGTTATGGGTTGTGGAATCCAGAAAGGTTCAGGAGAACGATATCGTGGAATTGAACTGGATTCGACCCTGCTACCAAAGGTCAAGCTGGAGGTCGTCGTGAGTACAATCCCTGTGGACAAGGTGATTGAAACAGCAAAAAAAGCCTTATATACAGGGCATATAGGTGATGGAAAAATATTTGTTTACCCTGTCAGCCGGGTGGTGAAGATCAGAACCGGCGAAGAGAATTTTGCTGCATTACAGGATGTGGAATAAACAGGACAGATATATCCAAAGGAGGTTCAGATTTATGGAACTGTTGGCAGGTTCTCATAAGATCCATGAGGAATGTGGTGTAATCGGTATTTATTCACCCTCGGGAGATGTGGTGACAAAGGATATCTATTATGGGCTCATAGCCCTGCAACATAGGGGGCAGGAATCAGCAGGCATCTCAGTCTCGGATACAGAGGGACCAAAAGGCAATATGGAAACACACAAGGGTATGGGCCTGGTAAGCGAAATCTTCACCGATGAAGAGATCACTAAACTCAGAGGAAATATCGGAATTGGTCATGTAAGGTATTCTACGACAGGAGAAAGCAATATTAAAAATGTACAGCCTATTGCCATGAATTATATTAAAGGAAGTCTTGCTCTGGTTCATAACGGTAATATCGTAAATGCAGCGGAATTAAAAAAAGAACAACTATATCGCGGACAGGCCCACTTTTCAACTTCTGATTCCGAAGTACTGGCTTATGAAATCATCAGTGAGAGAATACACACGGAAACAATTGAAGATGCAGTGAAGATAACTTCCCGAAAAATACGGGGAGGATATGCCTTGATCGTGATGAGTCCCAGAAAGCTGATTGCAATACGGGATCCTTTAGGAATCAAACCCCTTGCCCTGGGAAAGAAAAAAGATGCTTATATCCTGGCTTCAGAAAGTGCGGCTATTGAGTCTATGGGCGGAGATTTCATCAGGGATATTCTGCCCGGAGAGATTGTGTCAATCACAAAAGACGGAATACAAAGTGATACATCCCTCTGCCGGGAAAAGAAAGCCCATTGCATCTTTGAATATATCTATTTTGCCAGAACCGATTCCATCATTGATGGAATCGGGGTCCGCGATGCCAGATTCAGAGCTGGCCAGGCACTTGCTTCAAGGGATGCTAAGGAATTAAAGAAAGAGAAGACTAGATGTCCTGATTTTTCCAACCGAATCGATCTTGTGGCCGGTGTCCCGGATTCCGGTCTGGTGGCTGCAGAAGGATATGCTTTCGAATCAGGAATCCCTTTGGCTTCTATCTTTCACAAAAACAACTACATCGGCAGGAGTTTTATCAAACCTACGGATAAGGAGAGGAAAGATGCCGTTCAGATGAAACTCAGCGTACTGCAATCTGTTGTAAAAGGAAAAAGAATCCTCCTGATCGACGATTCCATCGTACGGGGGACGACCATGAATCAGATAATACAGGCTCTGAAAAAGGCGGGAGCCAGAGAAATTCATGTCAGAATCAGTTCGCCTCCCTTCTTATATCCCTGTTATTATGGTACAGATGTCCCTTCATCCCATCAGCTTATCGCCACGGATCATTCTTCGGAAGAAATCTGCAGAAGAATTCACGCAGATTCTCTGGCTTATCTAAAGATAGAGGATTTCGAAAGAATGACAGAGGGGCTTTCTCTCTGTAAGGCATGTTTTGACGGAAACTATCCGGTGTGAGGTTTTATTATTGTTCATATATACAAAAAACTCTCAAGAACTGCTTAAACAGTAGTTCTTGAGAGTTTTTTAATCAGCAGGGGATGAGAGAATCGAAGTGCGTTGGTTCTTTCATCAAAAACGCCAACGCCCTTTATTCATGCGGGTTTTGAGAGATTCCCCCAAAGGTGACATAATTGAATAAAGGGGTGACTTTTAGTTAAATCTTATCTAGTATCACTTCAATAGTTAATGGCTTGAGATATTTGCTTGAGCTTGTTTTTCTTACTCTTATTACTGTAATAGTAATACTGTTTTGTCGTTGAAATATCCACATGCCCCATCTGTTCCGCGATTAAACTTTCATCAACATTGCCATCAATCAATGTTGTACCATAGGTCTTACGGATTTTATGGGTAGAGCGATAATTAATCCCAAGATTCTCACAAACAGTATGAAGCCTCTTATTAATAGTGTTGCCTCTGATGCGCTTCCCATTGTTCATAAACAGATATTCTCCAAAAGGATTAGCCATTTTAATTTTCCGAATTGTCTTTAAGGCGGACGGAGAAAGTAGCACTTCCCGGAATCCTGCAAAAGTTTTAGGATAGTCTTGGACATCAACTATCCATTTCCCTTCCTCATTTTTTACCTTACGTTCTGTCCTGGAAATCAAAATGTGTTCAGGATAAATATCGGCATGTTTTAATGCTGTCAATTCTCCGATTCTCAACCCTGTTTCAAATTGTAAAAGTAGGGCAAGATTCCATATGTCAGGATGAGCCTTTAAATAATCTGTAACAAGGGGAATCTCTTCCTCAGAGAAAACCTCTAGTTCTTTTGGCTTATACCTTTTAATAAAGGTATTTCTGGATAATTCCATATCTCCCATGAAATGTGTGATACTAATTTGAGTGAGTTTTTTCTTTTTGGCATATTTAAAGATACCATTAATAAGTAAACTAAGGTTGCTATAGGCTTTTCTGGTGAGGCTCATGTCGTGGATAGTCGATTTGATAAAGTCTTCCAGATCTAATTCGGTGATTTGTTTCACCTGCTTCTTACAGATCTTTTTATCCGGAGTAAAAAAACGTTTGAATTCACTACAATACTTATCATAAGATTGTTTTGATATCTCACCATACCTAAGTTTTTTTCTGACCACTCTTCGAATAAATCTTTAATATAGATTTTTTCTTCTAGTTCCCTGTAATGGTGAACTATAAAGTCAAGCAGTTCTTCTTTTGTTTTTCTTCGGCGGATCTTTTTTTTACCATTGATATCTCTGATATGTGTACACCAAAGCCCAGCTTCATTCTGCCATATAGAATATGGATGAGAAGAAATAATCTGTTTTCTTTTCATATCTTCTACAGACCGACTGAGTTCATTTTCGTTAATGATACCATGTGTAAGGGCATATTGGAAGATTTCCTGATCCAAAAAATCCTTTTTCATCTTATGAGCCTCACCTCCTTTCTTCACATACTTTGACCTATCATTGTTTTCCTTTTATACTCATAGAAATAAAAAACCCCGTTGGGTCGAATAGTATTCTAATCAATCCAAACGGGGATTCATGCTCTTATTTCTATCTTTGTAAAAGATATATCTTTTTGTATATTTCCATTTCTTTTTCATTGCGCAAGTTAAACAGCTTCTTTATCAGCTTTTCATCAATTCCTTGTGACAAATTATTCAATGTCTCTTTTCCAAATTTACAGCAAATAAGAACTTGTGTGTTTCTGAATTGTCCATCATTAAAAGGCTTACAATAGTTAAGAATATTCCTCCAGCGAGAAGTCAATATGATGTAGATGTGGAAGCTTATGCATTTGGTTTTGAAAGCAAGTCTGATGGCTCTTATGGTCAGGTTCCTGGTTTTGTTCTTCATACAAATACTGTTAATGAGAATATGCTCTTCTTTGTTTTTTAAGTAGTTTAGTAGTTTCTTTCGTTCGTCGGAATTGAAAGCCTTTTCCTTTTGGAATTTACAGGCTTTAATGGAAACTGTCTCATATCGATCTCACGTATTGGATTGCTCGTCACAATCGAGATTTCATTGATCGCATAGGAATACATGCCGTGTATTACTTAGTTATTGATCTATTGTTCTTACTCTTATTATTCTTAATAGGTGCCAGTTTTCCGGTCATGTGATGTTCAGAATACTGGTCATGTGATGTCCGGTTTTCCGGTCCTCTCATGTTCAGTTTTCCGGACACCGGAATTCTGGTCC
>JBGVCE010000405.1:0-2381 GCA_045226235.1 Anaerobutyricum sp. | reverse complement strand
ATCAGCAAGGGAAGGTGCAGATCAACCACAACTGGTTCCTGGGGTATACCAAAGATGAAGATGGGAAGCTGGTCATTGTACCGGAAGAGGCAGCGATCGTCAGACGGATCTACGCCGAATACATAGACGGGGCGAGCTTCCTTCAGATCAAACGGGGATTGGAGGCAGATGGGATCCTGAACGGAGCCGGCCATAAGAAATGGCATGAGAGCAACATCAAACAGATTCTCACCAACGAGAAATACATCGGCGATGCACTCCTGCAGAAAACCTATACGGTCAATACTCTGGAGAAGAAGCGAGTGGCCAACAACGGCATTGCGCCAAAGTACTATGTTGAGGGAAGCCACGAAGCGATCATTGACAAAGACGTATTCCTACGGGTACAAGCAGAGATCGCAAGGAGAGCAAACCTTCTCACCGATGGGAAGAAAAGGATTTACAGCTCACGGTACGCATTGTCCAGTATCGTATTCTGCGGGCATTGTGGGGATATCTTCCGCAGGATCAAGTGGAATAACAGAGGCTGCCGGTCAACCGTCTGGCGCTGCGTAAGTCGGGTGCTTAAGAAGAGTAGCGGGATCGACTGCCCGGCCAGGACAATCAAAGAAGAAGATCTGCATGCTGCGGTTGTTACAGCAGTAAACGATGCTTGGTCCAGGAAAGAGATCATCTTGCCACAACTACGGGAAAACATCCGGTCGGTCCTGGAGGAGGATATGGATGCTCGGATTTTGGAAGTCGATGCAGCGGTTAAGCAGAAGCAGGCTGAGCTTCTTGATGCCGGCAGGGACCAGCAGGAGATCGAGGCAATCGGAAATGCGATCGTGGACCTCCGGGAGGAGAGACAGCATATCCTGACGGAAGCGGCCATGCGAAAAGATGTGAAGGATCGGATTGAGGACTTGGCATCATTCCTGGCTGAGCAGACGGAGGCCATAACGGAATACTCAGAGACCCTGGTCAGGCGACTAATTGAAAAGATCACAGTGTATGATGAGATGCTAGTGGTTGATTTTAAATCCGGGTTACAGATCGAAGTACAAGCATAACAAAAAGTCATGGAGAGTGCTGAAAAGTACTCTCTTTTGTTGTGTTCAGATTTCGAGAAGACTGGTATAATAATAAGTTAAGGGTAGCAAATCAATTGATTAAAAATGTGAAATAATGGGAGAACTAAGATACGAAATAGGGGCTTCCTAATAAAATGAAGGGTAGTTTACAAATATGCAGAATTTAGAAAATCTTTCAGGAATCGACGTTAGATCGCTTGACAAAGGGGCTGTAGGCAGTATGCTTTCACAGACAGACAGACAGACAGACAGACAGACAGACAGACAGGGTATCCATCTGTTGATAAGCCGTGGCTAAAATATTATAGCGATGAGGCCATAAATACGCAATTGCCTGAGTACACAATTTATGAATATCTTTTAGACAATAATAAGGATTATCCATCTGATATTGCTATTAATTATTTAGGCCGAAAAATAACTTATAAGGAATTGTTCCAGAATATAGATAAGACTGCAGCAGCCTTTGTAAAAGCCGGCGTAAAGGAAAAGGAAATCGTGACAATTGCACTTCCGAGTATACCGGAAGCTCTATATTGTGTTTATGCCATCAATAAGATCGGAGCGGTGGCAAACATGATTCATCCTCTTGCAGGCAAAAATGAGACAATAAACTACATCAATGAAGTCCATAGCAGAGTGGTTGTCATCTTTGATGGAGCTTATGAGACTGTAGCAGATAGCATCGAAAAAACGTCTGCTGAGAAAGTTATTGTTGTTTCACCCGCGGACTCATTACCAATAGTCTTTAAGGCGTTATATTTGTTGAAAAACAAAAGATTGTCATTTGACGGGAGGTATTTTCAACTTTGGAAGACTTTTATCCGCGACGGAAAAGGAACAGAAATAATAGCAGAGAAAAAAGACTATAGAGATGTGGCAATTATATCCCATACAGGTGGCACTACAGGTGAACCAAAAGGGGTAATGCTATCAGATTACAATGTAAATGCCGAGATATGGCAAATTGTTAAGTCTATGTCTAACAAAAGACAAGAAACTATGATGGCGGTTTTACCACCTTTTATCAACTACAGTCTTGTGAACTGTATGTTAGAACCTTTATGCATAGGTTTAACTACAGTGTTGATTCCCAAATATGAGCCAGATAAGTTTGCGGAATATGTAACAAAATATAAAGTGAACCATGTTAATTCGATACCAGCTTATTGGGAAGCTTTATTAAAGATTCCAACGATTGAAAAGTATGATCTATCAGGTTTGCGTTTTCTTTTCTATGGGGGAGAAAGTATGCCCGTGGAAATAGAGAATGAAGTAAATATACTGCTCCAAAAGTGTGGCGTCAAA
>JBGVCE010000404.1:0-2689 GCA_045226235.1 Anaerobutyricum sp. | reverse complement strand
AACGAAGCATTCGCTGGTTTATACCATGTACTTATCTTCGGTTTAGCTGCTGTTGGTTTATTCTTTGCTTGTATGGGACATGCTTATGCAGGACATCATCATATATGGATCATCGCTGCTGAAGCTGCTGTACAGTCCTATGCTCATACACAGAACGCATTCGTTTGTCTGATCTGTGGTGTTATCTGTGGTACAATCGCTGGTATCCTTGGCGATATCGAAGGCAACACAATCAACTGTGGTACCGATTCCCATATTGATAACCCGGCATTCGCTATCTTCATCATGACATTCGTAGTTAATGCAATCTGGCCTGCAGTTTAATTCTTTGATTGATAGTATATTTTGATAGTATATATCGTTTAAGTATTACATTATCACAACAAATAAAGGGATGTCTTTTCTAAGACATTCCTTTATTTATTCTCAGACATTTTTCTCATTATTAAAAGGCTGCGCATATCATATGCTGCAGCCTTTTATAATGTCCGGATATTTGAATCCTATGCTCTATTTTATCTCACCCGGCTCGGCACTAAGAATCCATGGTACCGGTTTTGCCTCGAATACATTTTTATTATTTAACTTGGAGATTGATATCTGCAGAAGCTCTGTCTGCTTCAGATTATACTTTTTCAGGACATCGATGATATATGATAAGATATTCAGTTCCAGGGTATAAACCACAAACTTCATCTCGGGGTTAAGACGGAGCAGGTTATTCACTTCCTCTTCAAATCGTTCTGTGGCAACGATGAAGGAGAGGTTCGGAACAGGGAGGCCTCTCATGGATTCCTTGGAGGTATCATCCACAATGGTAATATTATGGATACCAAACTTAGTCAGGTTTTCCTCCAGAGCCTGGCGGTCTGACTTCCTGTACTCTACAGCGATAATCTCACCCTCACTCGCGATTATGGCAGATTCAATTGCGATACTTTCTCCGCTGATGATACAGATGGTGTCCTGGTCATCCAGGTGGAGTTTGTTAATGATGATGGCACGAATCTCGCTGGCAACATACTGAACAGAACCCGGAGAGAAACTGTCATTCTGAATACTCCGGTTGAAAGTACTGCGGGCATAAGGATTAATGATCAGCATGGCACAGGGACCGGTAAGCTCCGTATCAATCATATCTGAGATCTTGGTAATCCGAATCCTAGAGTCAGAATCGGGTTTTAGTCCGGTTTTATACCACAGGTCACAGTCACCCAGACCACTTTCCCACAGTGTGAAGAAGAAATTGGGATGGTCTGCGTCAGCAAGAACCAGCAGTCGCTTGTGAGTCTCTATCATAGGTATCAGGTTCTTTTTTCTTTTGCTGATATCGATGAGCTTGATCTTCTCGATATCAAGACCTGCCCGGTTTGAATAATACTGCAACCATGAAAGGATATTATCATTGGAAAAAATAGAATTGTTTTGACTCAAAAAAAAACCTCCCTTACATATCATATCTGTATTACAGCCCGTTAATCTGAGCTATTTCTAGAAAATAATCTATACTGTAATTTTATTATAACACCATGGAAAAGGCAATGCCGGATATGACAATTTGCCTTGTAAAATGATGTTAAAAGAGTTAAAATAGAAAAGATTTATGGAAAACAGAAGGGAGTGTATACGGTGAGATTGGAATGTATAGGAGTACGCGTAAACCGATGCGTTTTTGAAAATAGAATGGGTCCGAACACTAAGGTGAATCTGAAGGTGGATACCCGCACACAGATCAATATCCCCAAGGATTTTAAGAAAGGCTCTATGGGAAATGTAGTTACCAGGATGGTGGTGGGTTCTCCTCTGGATACCTTATATCTTTACCTTGAACAGGTAGCTACTTTTGGGGACGCAGATGCGAGTCCGGAATATTCTGAGGATCAGGAAACCATGATGAGCCTTTTTAAGACCATATGTGTTCCCGTGGCTAACAAGGAGATGGAGAAAACATTGAAGCAGCTATGTGCTTCTTACCATATTCCAGAGATTAAGCTGCAGAGAAACTCCAAAGTTCAGACAGATTCCGATAAATATCTGAACTGATTTACCAAAAAAATTACATGTGAAAAAATAAAGAAAAAAAGGAATTGACAGATAGGCTGGAAAGGCGTAGATTTTCTTTTAGAAAAGTAAAATGACATTAATTAGTATGAAGAGTTTGTATTGAGAAGAGGCAGTGGTAATGAAGTCATTGTATAAGAAGTATGCACATTGGTTGCTGTTATTGTATTTTCCGGTTTATCTAGCGGCATTTGCCTATATCGAGCGGCATGTACCCGGAAGGATGCATATCATAGAGTCTGCTCTGGATATGAAGATTCCCTTTATCGAGTATTTTATCGTTCCTTATTTTTTATGGTTTCTGTATATTGCTGTTGGTGTGATATATTTTCTGTTTCTGGAGGAGGAATCATACAAAAAATTTATGTACCTGATCATGATCGGGATGACAGTATTCATCCTGGTATCCATGATTTTTCCGAATGGATTGATGCTCCGTCCGGTTTATTTTGCACACGATAACATCTTTGTGGATCTTACCAAGTTTCTTTATTCTATAGATACTGCAACGAATGTTTTTCCCAGTATCCACGTATTTAATTCACTTGCCATGCATTGTGTCGTAGCAAAAAGTGCCAGATTGAGAGAAAACAGAATCATACGCTGTATTAGTTTTCTCCTGTGTGTA
>JBGVCE010000403.1:0-2455 GCA_045226235.1 Anaerobutyricum sp. | reverse complement strand
TAATGGCAGCCTGAATAACCTATCTGATTGCCTGTATTATTGAGTTTTCAAGGATCTAAGCCCATTTGAGGTATGGGAAGTTTGAGTAATATATAGTATTTAATGAATGATAACCGGGAAGCCCACTTTCATGGACTCATAAAGTTTCTTGGCAAAGGCAGGAGGAAGATTGATACATCCATGGGATCCGTTGTAGGTGTAGATGTTGCCACCGAAACCTTTTCTCCAGGAGGCATCATGGAAACCTTCTCCCAGGTCCAGGTTAAAGGGCAGCCAGTAGGATACCGTCACCGGATTCTCCCGCATCACATAATTTCTCTGTTTCCTCTCGATCATATAGACACCCTTGTCGGTATCTCTTCCCTTGGAGGTATCTCCGGAAACAAAATCGGACTGCATGGTCACCTTTCCGTTTACCACCACCCAGAGGTGCTGGTCGGATATGCTGGCGTCGATATAACTGTTACCGATATCATTGTCCCGGTCCTTTTGGGCCGCATCCTGCAGATACTTAGGTTCACGGGTGACAGTTTCACCTGCCTTGATGTTATCAAGCATGGCTGTCCTCTCATCGATCAGGCCCACCTGCCAGCCGTAGAAACCTCCGGATATGGTGAATTCCCCGCTGCCCGGAGAATTAATCTTCCGTTTTTTCCCTACAGTGTTAAAGACCGGAGAAAGGTTCTCCGTGATATACTTCTTCATGTATTCTTTATCAAAGGTAATCTTAAAGTCTTTGCTCACCGTGATGAATTTGTGGATGTCATTTCTGTCCAGAGTGAACTTACAGCCGGAATCCTCATAGTTGATCACCGTGCCCATATATTTATCCAGGGTTGCCTTGGTTTTCTGAACAATCTCGTCCTTGGCAAAATATTTCGGCTGCACATAGTAGGCATTAGTGGCCAGATCGATCTCATTCTCTCCCGCCAGAATCGCTTCTTTTAACCCCTTGAAGAAGACCTCCTTATCGATGGTGTTACCGATGATCTCATCCACGATCACAAAATCTTTCTGGGTATCATTGTACTCGATTCTGGAATCCACAGGGGTCTGGGGAGTGGCAGGGGTCATGCAAGGCAGGGCCTCCATGGTGGCCCGCAGTTTCTCCTCGTCCAGCCGAAGACCCATGGCCTTATTCTCATGTGTCTGGAAAATATCGCGGAACCAGTAGGCTTCCTCCTGATTATCCAGAAGATTCTTGATCTCTTCGATCCTGGTGTAGGCCAGGCTGCAGTTTTGTGCGGAGATCATCATGGTTCCTTCCGGTGATTTGATGCCCAGGATATATTTGCTTAGATGGTCCCCCAGCAGGTCCTCTGCTTCCATCCTGGCCTTCATACTCACATCTACCCCATTGATGGATGTTTTCGGATAGAAATGGTCCATAAAATAATATCTTCCGGCTATATACACACTGACAAATAAAACGGTTATCACTGCGATACTTATAGCTGCGATCTTCCAAGTCTTCAATCTATCTACCTCCTGAATAATAATCTGATCTCTCTATGAGGAGTATAACACGAAACCTCTTAGGAATCCAAGACCGAAAAAATCAGTAAATCTTCCACATTGTTCCTCCTCCCCCTCTGTGATAAATTATGGCTCGATAACAAAGAAAAAAGGAGCAAAATATTATGAGAGAATTCGTATATTCCATGATTCGTGTCGTTACAGATATCCATTCAAAGATCCTAAGCTGGAACAACGGCTATGAGGGTACTTTTACAGATAAACAATTACATTTCTGGGTAATCGGCATCGTGGGGATGGCATTACTGTTTGTCATCTACCCCCTGTTTGCCATGCTGGCCAAACACCACATCCTGGTGGTGGCATGGCTCTATGTGTTCACACTGATGGTGGTGATGGCTTTTGCCATCGAGATCGGACAAGGCTACACCGGAACCGGTGTCATGGATTCCGAAGATATCGTGTCAGGCCTCTCCGGATTCATGTACCTTTTTGCCATCTTTGCGATAATAAAGCTTGTGTGTTCCTCCATATTTAAACTCACAAAAGTGTTTCGAAAGCGCGAGGCCTGATCAGATTCCACTTGAGGGAGAACGTGAACCGTTCTTCCTCAAATCTGTATATAGGCAATAAACGGGGACCGCAGCTGGCCGATCCGATACCGTTCTGGCGGCAGTCCAGATGCATCACCGTAGCGCCACTTGGATTAAGCTCATAATTATGGGCTTTTTTTGTTAGTTCTTCCTCGGTATAGGGGGATGCCTGGAAGGAGAAGGACTCCTCTCCACTCACCAGCAGGCCCAGGCCCTTGCCGTTGCCCGGCTCTGCATCATCGTCATTCTCCCCGGAATATATCCACACATAATCACAGTCATAATGGCTGCCGTTCTCCTGAGGACGGATATAGTCCTCGTGGCATTCTTCCACCCTCTGACGATAGATTCCATGGCTGCAGGCCTGGTGTTTGTCCACATAGGAC
>JBGVCE010000402.1:0-2701 GCA_045226235.1 Anaerobutyricum sp. | reverse complement strand
GTTTTACGGCGGAGGCGGATGTGATCGGTCTGCTGATGGATTCCACGGAGCCATATTCTCTGTACGCTCCTAATCTGACTCCGGTTTGCAACCGCGAGGTGGTGGGGGTTGTCACCAAGATTGACCACTGGGCTGCGGATCCTGAACAGGCCGCCAGATGGCTGAGACTGGCCGGCTGTGAGAAGATTTTCTATACCAGTGCCTTCACCGGGGAAGGGATTGCAGATATCATTTCTTATCTGAAAGAGGAGAGGGACGTACTGCCCTGGGAAGAAGCCAAAGCCCAATATGACGAACTGGGATTTGGTGTTGGTGAGAAAGAAAAAGACAGCAAAAGATTCCATAATATTTAATAAGAGTTACATTTACAAGACAGGTTTCCTGAACTATAATCTATGATAGCTATTTTTCAATGGGTGAAGGAGGTTTTCTTATGAGAGGTTATGAAGCAGCACAGATATTAAAAGAAAAAGGGATCACCATCGAGCAGGTTCTTGAGGAGATTGCTTATCGAAAAGAATCCGGTGCCTTAAGCAATGCCCCACAGAATGAAGCGTTTATGAATATGACATTGAACGAAATACTCCGTGTTGCAGAGATGTGGGAGATCTAGTCCTGAATTATTATGAGGAGATTACACGCATCGACATGCCGTAGAATTGCCAGAGATTCATTGAAAGGCAGATGGTGGGAAGCATCATGTAAGGGGTTAGGAGCCTCTATTCTGGGAGTATTTACCAACCCGGTTCTTGGAGTTTTAAAGCTGATGATCCTTTCCGCCCTACTGCTGGAGTTTTGTGAGGGTGTACCTTTTTATAAGCCTCTGGTATATACAGCCTGTCTTATTATTGCATTAATCTGGGTCTACGTCGGAAGTTTTGTCCGCCTGGGTTACCTGGATTACAATCTGGCCCTGCTGGACCGCCGTCAGGTGAAGGAAGGAGTTCTCTTCGGAGCATCTACTATCTGGTGGAACAGTGTATTACTTTATCTGGTGAGACTGGTAAGGGTATTGATTGGGAGTATTTTTTTGCTGATACCCGGTGTCATTATCTACTATAACTATGCCATGGCTCCCTTTCTGCTGGAAGAGAGGAAGAGCATGTCGGTAGCTGAAGCGTTGAGAATGTCCAGGATCAAGATGAAAGGACATCGATGGGAATTCTTCTGCCTCCGGATAAGTTTTCTGGGGTGGAAGATCCTTGGTTTTCTGACTCTAGGTATCGCTTTTTTCTGGATCAATCCATATTACTCTCTCTCGGAGACGGTATTTTTCAATGAATGCTCCGGGAGGGCAGAAGTCATGTATGGGAGATCATAATAATAATCTTTAAACCGGCAGGTTTTAACCTTTGAAGTGTTAGGAAACCTGCCGGTTTTTGTGCCTATTTTCAGGTGGCGGAGAGTGCTTCAGATGCTAAAAATTTACTTGTCACTGGTGGTATCTTTTGTTAGAATAATATAACGATTGAATTGTCTAAACAGACAGATAAAAGGGAAAACAGAGAGGCGATTAGAGATGGAATTATTAGGAATTACTTTGACAGAGAAGACGGAAAAACTGTATACAGACATCGTGGATGATCTGATTTATCCCGTGAAAGTCCTGGAGATGGATCCGGAGAATTATGATGACTGCACCCACCCCGTATCTATGGATACAGGGAAAAAAGAGTTCGTGATCAAAGTGGATAAAACACTGGAGCAGAACCTGTTTGAAAACGCCTTGATCCGTGATGCAATCTATTGCCACCAGATGAGTTCACAGGCTCCGATTCTAAGCGCGACCTCCGAAGCAGATAAAGATGCTGCCCAGGTTGCCATGATGATCAGTTCTGTGATCATGGATATTGAAGTAGAAAATGTACTGAAGAAGAATGATATGCATATTGATGATATCGATACCATGAGACTCAGCGACCTCTTCGGTTTTCTGAAGTCAGGTATGAATGATTACAACCGGCCTCTTTATAATAACCTTACAGGTTTGCAGATTACTCTGCTGTATTTCACCACTTCCAAGAGGGATAATATCCAGCAGATCATAGAGACTTTCTACCTGTCGGATCCGGATGCCATGGCACAGATTGACAAATTTGTAGAGATTATCGATAGATATGGTGTGGAGGACAACCGTTCCAAGATGCGCTGCATGAGAAAAATGGTAGGTGCCTGCGGCATGAAAGGCAGGATCAACATGGAGTATGATGGACGCATCACCACGATAGATTAACTCGCGATATAGTAATCGCACCATAAAACGGGTAAGGAAATGTATGAACAGACAGGAATTATATGATTTATTAAAGGAAGGGCCGGTCCTGCTGGATGGAGCCACAGGATCAAATCTTCAAAAACACGGATTGAAACCCGGTGTATGTCCGGAACAGTGGATCCTGGACCATGAGGAGGTATTCCTGCAGCTTCAGAGGGATTATGTGGAAGCAGGGTCCCGGATTCTGTATGCTCCGACCTTCACCGGAAATCGTATCAAACTGGCTGAATATGGTCTGGAGAATTCCCTGGAGGAAATCAACGGGCGCCTGGTTGCCCTCAGCAAAAAGGCGGCGGCAGGGAAGGCTTATATCGCAGGCGACCTGACCATGACGGGGGTTTCCCTGGCACCCATCGGGCCCATGCAGCTGGAGGACCTGATCGATATCTATAAGGAGCAGGCCAGGTGTCTGGAAGCGGCAGGCTG
>JBGVCE010000401.1:0-7008 GCA_045226235.1 Anaerobutyricum sp. | reverse complement strand
AATGTCAGAAAAGGCGGTACCAAGAGCCGCCCCTTTAACGCCCAGACCGGCGCCGGGGATGGTCACCGGCAGACTACTTATTGTTATCTTCCTGGCAGGGAAGATCAAAAGCATATTAAAAAATACATCCAGCAGGCAGACCATGGCAGACAGAATGCCCGGCGTTCTCATATCCCCGCTTGCCTGCATCATACTTGATGCCAGCTGCCGCATCATCACAAAAGGAACTGAACAGCTGTAGATAAAAAAATAGATGCCGGCATCTGCCAGAATCTCTTCCTGTCCTCCAAGCCAGCCGGGGAGAAATCTGCTCACCCCTGCTCCCAGAAGAGCGATCCCCAGACCAATCAGAAGCAGCATACTAAAAGACTGCCGGAGAACATCGGTGGCATCCTCGAATCGACGGGCTCCCACCATCTGAGCCACCTGCACAGAAAAACCGGTGGCCAGGCCGATGGAGGTACCTCCGATCAGCCAGGTGGAGGAAGAAACCAGGCCTATGGCAGCTGTGGCATTTGCCCCCAGGCTTCCCACCATGCCTGCGTCGATATACTGCATGGCGATGGATGTAACCTGAGCCAGTATGGCAGGAAGGCTCAGGCTAAGGACAATCCATATCTGTTCAGGGAGACTGCCTTTTTCTTTGTATAAAAATGTCTCAAATCCTTGTTTTTTCATTTCTTCTTAACGCCAGAGGCTGACACAACTGGTCATGGCCCCGGAAAAACCGGCCTTTCTCACATTTTCCAGCATTTCTTCACTGTCTATAAAACCTGCTGCCACATAACAGCCGGGATGCTCTTTCTGGAACCGTTCCAAAGTCCGGATTGCATAAAAGGCCGGGCGCAGCTCGATCATATTACAGTGGGTATCACCTAAAGTATTAAACACCTGGTCCACCGCCAGAGAATCGATCAGAGCAATCCTCCGTACCGTGGGCAGGCCTTCCTTACTCATCATCGCCAGCTTCCGGTTGCTTGATCCCATAACCGCATCCACATGATAGTAGTTTTTCAACATCTGACAGGCCGTACGGTCTGCTCCAAGTCCCCCTACCAGTTCATGGTTCACCATGACTTTCTTACCCGACTTGTGACAGAAGTCCGTCACAGACTTCAGGTTTCCGATATGGATATTGCTTAAAAGCAGCCATTCCTCTTTTATTATTAGCGCCTGATTCAGATATCTGATATCTCTGACTGATGGTATCACATGGAATAAACCGTCGTGGAACATGTCACCGCCTCCTGCCTGCTGCGAAAATCCGAAAATGATCATGAAAAATAACCTCTTATCATTATACTTTATTTTTCCGGATCTTCCTACAGGAAATTAAGCAGAAATAGAATGCATGACGAAAAAAGACCGGCATGGCAAAACCATACCGGTCCGTATATCTGACTGTCTCTACAGATTTCTTATGTTTCTCATCGGTTTCCCCTGAAGGTAAAGTTCAAGCTCCTCATAGCCGATTTCCACGCTGGCGGCCATGGTATCGCTGGAGGTTCCGGCGATGTGGGGAGTGATGGTGATATTATCCAGCTGCAGGTAAGGATGCTCAGCACTTAAAGGTTCCTCGTCATAGACATCGATGGCAGCTCCGCCGATGGTTCTGTTTTTCAAAGCATCCACCAGGGCATCGGTATCCACGATCAGAGGACGGGCTGTGTTGATAAAATATGCGGTCTCCTTCATCTTGGCAAACTCTTCTTTTCCGATGAAATGATGAGTAAGATCGGACTGTCTGAGATGGAGAGAAACAAAATCAGACTCTCTGAGCAAAGTATCAAGATCCACATGTTCCACACCGTCAGCTTGAATCAGCTTAATCTGCTGCTCATCGGCAAAGGGATCATGAACGATGATGCGGCATCCGAAACCTTTGAGTTTCCTGCAGACACGGCTTCCGATATAGCCATATCCGATCAGCCCCACCGTACAGTTTTTCATATTGTGGATATAACTCTGATTCACATATTTCTTACACCATTTACCCTCCATCAGGAGTTTATGGCTTCTGGCGATATTTTTGTTCTCAGCGATCATCATGCCCACAGCAAAGTCAGAAACAGCTTCCGCGCTTCTCCAGGGAGCATTGATTAGAGGGATCTTCTTCTCGGTAAGATAGGGAACATCCGCATTCTCATAGCCGCCACGAAGAACTGCAGCTACTTTCAGATTTTTTGCCTTGTCAATCACGTGTTTGTTGATGGACGCACAATGTACAGCAATGACATCCGCATCTTCACAGGCATCAAGCAGATTCTGACAATCCGGTGCTGCATCGATACCACCCTTCTCCAGGAGACCCATGCGGTCTGTAATCTCAGCCATGGATACCATATCCGTATCCTCTACCATCACAACTTCCGCGTCATATTTCTCCAGGCCATACATAGCGCTCATGATCTCTTTGGTTATCCCGCCATCATACACACATAATATTTTTGTCTTAGCCATGTCTATTCCTTTCCAACTTTTTATAATTATTTGTTCTCCCAGTAGTTCATCAGGGATTCATTGATCAGAGTCCATTCCGCATAATTCTTCTCATAGATTTCTGCCTTGGAAGCATCCGGAAGGATCGGATCAAGGAGCCTTACTGCCTTAGCAAAAGCATCCTCATAGCTGCTGTAGATTCCTGCGCCGATTCCTGCAGTCAGAGCAGCACCGAGGGCTCCTGTCTCATCACAGTCAACCCCGACGATAGGTGCCTGAAGGACATCAGCGAAGATGTGGTTCCAAACCTTACTTCTGGCTGTACCACCGGTAAGTCTTACTTCTTTCAAGGGAAGTCCTACATTTCTAAGTATGTCGATGTGATATTTATGGATAAAAGCGCAGCCTTCTGCTACAGAAAATGCCATCTCTTCATAGGAAGTATTCAGGTCAATATTCAGGAAATTGGCCTTTGCCATGGGATGTAAACTAGGCTGGGCAACAAATGGGCAGAAAAGCACCTTTGCTTTTGCAGGATCGATACTCTGAATCATCTCATCCAGAACAGTGAAGAAGGAGATTCCCCTCTTATCCGCCTCGATTTTTGCCCTGTCTCCCAGAATCTTTGTGAACCATTCATAGTTGGATCCTGATGCTCCGGTATAGGAACAGTTCAGATATTCTCCCTTAAAAAGATAGGGCATGTTGGAAGAAAGACCCGGAAGAATCTTGTCTGAGTGTGTTTCATTGATAGACCAGGAGCCTGCGATAGCTGTATAGATCTCGTCGCCTGTGGCACCGGAACCTACCAGGCATGCTAGGATATCCATCATACCTGCTGCCACCGGTGTGCCCTCGGCCAAACCTGTCGCTTTAGCAACCTCCGGACCAACATAACCTACGATATCTGTGGCTTCATGAAGTTCGGGCATGGCATCCATCATCTCTTCGATTCCATAGAGTTTGAATAACTCTTCCGAATAATCCATGGTCTCCAGGTCAAACATAAATGATCCGCCCCAGCAGTTTAAGTCGGTAGCCAGAACGCCGGTCAGCTTAAACATGATATAATCCTTAAACATCATGGCTCCGCCGATCTTATCGTATACATCTCTTTCATGTTCTTTGTACCAGCGGAGGATCGGTCCCGGCTCCCCTGCGAATAATGTTCCTTTTACGATATCATTGATCTTGTCATAGGTTCCTTCTTTCTTGTACATCTCAATGATATCATCGGCACGATGGTCATGAGAGAAACATCCCGGTGCAATAGCCTCTCCATTTTTACCGACAAATACTACGCCATTGCCGAAGGAAGTTACACCGATACCTTTGATATCCTTGGCATCTACTCCGGACTTTTTAATGGCTTCCCCGATGCATACCGTGATATCATGCCAGAGATTATCTACATCAAATTCTTCGAATCCAGGCCCTCTCTGCTCAAAACGCATGCTGGGTGTGGAAGCCGAAGACATAATGGTTCCAAATTCATCAAAGATAACTACCTTGCTGGATGTATTGCCTGCATCGATACCAATTAAGTAATTTTTCATAATAATTTCCCCCTAATACTATATATATTCTTATCCAAAGGTACAATCAGGCTTTCCCCGCGGAACCGCACAGATCGATTTTCTCCTTAACAACTTCTTTTAATGCTTCCAGTGGTTTCTCATTAGCTTTAACTACCCAGATAGCCAGAGTGCCGGAGGATTCCAGTTTCTTCTTCAATTCCCCGTAATATGCGGAAAGCATCTCTGAATAGATATTCAGTTTGCAGATTCCTTTCTCCACAGCTTTTTTAATCTGGTCATCCGGTGTGCCGGATCCGCCATGCATTACCATCGGTATATCGGAAATCTCATTCAAGGTATCCAGTCTGTCGAAATGAAGCTTCGGCTCATGAACGTATACACCATGGGAGGTTCCCACGGCAACTGCCAGACAGTCTACCCCTGTTTCCGCGATGAACCGTTTCATCTCCTCCGGATCTGTAAGATAGTCATCCGGGTTATCATATGCGCCGTCTGCCTTGATCTCGCCGGAAACGATGCCGTCACCAACATGGCCAAGCTCTGCTTCCACGGTGACACCCCTTGCATGGGCATAATCCACGGCTTCTTTGGACAATCGGATGTTTTCCTCCAGTGTATTGACAGAAGCGTCATACATTACAGAAGTAAAGCCGGCATCCACACATTTTTTCAGGAAATCCATATCCGTCGCATGGTCAAGATGCAGACAAACCGGAACTGAGGCATCCTCTGCCATTTTGCGAAGGCAATAGAGCCAATAGTCAAGCATTGCCCCATTTCCCTGCTGAAGGTCCGGTGTCAGACCCATCAGGATAACCGGGGAGCGTTTCTCTTCGGCTGCCTCCACGATCTTCATGGCCATCTCGATGGTGCTTGCATCAAATGCTCCTACACAATATTTCTCTCTTCTCGCTTTTTCCAGCATCTCTTTGATGTTAACAAGTGCCATAGTACGTACCTCCTGATTTTTATACGATATATTTTGTATTTTTGTATTATTCTAAACCGGCAACTACCTGGTCAAATATCTCTTTGTTTACCACAAAAGGTGAGCTCTTTTTCTCAGTGATATGGATCATTTCTTTTGAAAGTAATATTGGAGAATTGGTAAATGCATCCACTGATCCACCTGCCAGATGAGGTGTCACTGTCACATTTGGAAGAGCAACGATGGGATAATCCGCTGTAGGAGGTTCTACGTCGAATACATCCAGAGCTGCCCCAATGATCTTCTTATCCCTAAGGGCTTCGTACAGAGCCTGCTCATCCACCAGGCTGGATCTGGCCGTGTTGATCAGATAAGCGGTAGGTTTCATCATAGCGATCAGCTCTCTGTTGATCATATGCTCGGTTTCCTTCATCGCTCTGGCATGAACCAGGACGAAGTCTGATTTGGACATAAGCTCCGGAAGATCTACCAGGGTTACATAGTCTGGGACATTCTTTGCGAAAGGATCATAAGCCAGGATGTTCATCTCAAAACCATTCAGTCTCTGTGCCACTTTTCTGCCGATATTTCCGAATCCTACGATACCTGCTGTTTTGTAGGGAAGATCCGGCACGGAAGCTGCATTATCATAATCGCGTACCCATTTGCCCTCCTTCAGATTCCTATGCGCCTTAGCGATGTTACGGCACTCACAAAGAAGCATACCCACAGTAAAATCTGCCACTGCATTGGCATTACGTCCTGGGGTATTGTATACAAGAATTCCGTTTTCGGTACATGCCTCCAGGTTGATATTTTCTATGCCGCCCCTCAGCACACCAATCACCTTCAGATTTGCGCAGGATTCAATAGCTTTTCTGGTCATCGGACAGAACTGTGTGATAACGATATCAGCGTCATGAATTGCATCAAGTACTTCCTGAGGAGGCTCTACTGCTTCACTTCCATGAAGCTCTACTTCCAGATTGATGTTCTGAAGTTCTTCATAGCTTGCCAGCTTCCACTGAATTGTCTCCACTTCATGGCCGGCCTCCTTAAAGTTTTTAAATCCTTCCATAATGTACTCTTGTGGGATTAACAGATCTCCGATTCCTACTACCTTCATTCTAACATCTCCTTTTTCTTAAACGGGTCTGGTTTTGATGTGTCAGTCAGCTTGTTTTAGCACAGTTGTTTTATTGAATAGAAAATGAATTTCCATATTCAATAAAAAAAAGCGACCAAAACAGACAGCCTGGGCTGCCAATTTTAATCGCATTCAAGTCACCATACAATCGTAAAGTATTTTGTTGTTCGAGGAATCGCTTCCTTCTATTTTGGACTATACTATACCAAAAGTGACCTTGTCAATACCTTTTTGAAATAATTTTATGAATCTCTTTATCTACATTTTTCTTTATCTACATTTTTATAGAAATGATTCTCCTTGCAGAATTGGACTGCCCCTTCAAAATTTTGATATCTTGGCCTTTTTCTCAAAACGTGCCCTGTTCTTCTCATCGTCCGCTCCGGTATGGATTTCTCCTGCCCCGGTAAGAGCCATGCGGGTCAGCTGTGGTCCGATCAATTCATAGACAAGTACACTGAACAGAATGATATTACGTACCATATCACCCATATCATTACCCAGGGCTTGTGCTGTGACTACCATACCCAGTGCAACGCCGGCCTGAGGGAACAGGGTAATTCCCAGGTATTTACAAACCGTTTCATTGCAATGCATAAATGAGCTGCTGATCCAGGCCCCAATGTACTTACCCAGGCATCGTCCAATTATGTAGACGATACCGATCAGGATGATCGCGGGATATCGGAAAACCCCCAGATCCAACTCAGCGCCTGACAGTACGAAAAACAGAGCGTAAAGGGGTGCTGTCCATTTGGAAGACCGGTTCATGATGTCCACGGAATACTCACTGAAATTACAGAATACCGTTCCCAGCATCATACATACCAGCAGGGAAGAAAAACCGATCTTAACACCGCCTCCAATCTCAAATTCCCTGGAGGCCATGGCAATCGTCATGATGACAAAGGAAATGGTCAGAGAAAGACGGTTGGAATTGGAGAAGAAAGTCTTCT
>JBGVCE010000400.1:0-5899 GCA_045226235.1 Anaerobutyricum sp. | reverse complement strand
GTCCGCTGTAATGACAAGACTCTTTTTATAAAAATGTTTCCCGGCCTCTGTCAGTTCAAAGCTCCGGTTTTTCCTGGTGATCAGCTTCGCCCCGATCTCCTTTTCCAGGGTTTTTATGGACTGAGAGATGCCCGACTGGGAGATATGCATAAGATCAGCTGCTTTCGTAAAGCTGTTTTCCTGAACGATGGTCTGAAAATGCTGTATCTGCCTCAGCAGCATAATACCTGCCTCCTTTTTTATAATACACTCTCCAGCTGATCTGTTAAAACAGGTCTCCGGAGACTGTCTATGCCTTTCTGTTTTTTCTGCGTGGCTTATTCAAAGGTTCTTGCCACATCTTGAAGCAGTTCCCGTATAGACAGATGCTGTGGACAGACTTTCTCGCATTTCCCGCATTTGATGCATTCAGAAGCCTTGCCATGTCCTCCGCCTGTGATGATGTTGTTATAGTAATAACCCGTATTCCAGTTATGGAATGCCTCATGGGCATTCAGGGAAGAGAACATATCCGGTATGCGGATCCCTTTCGGGCATTGGCTCTCTTCGATGCAATACCTGCAGGAAGTGCAGGGGATCAGATTCAATCCTTTGAATATGTCACAGACCTTACGGACCGCTTCCATTTCTGTATCGGAAAGGGGTTCAAAATTCTTCATGGCACTAATGTTATCTTCCATCTGTTCCATATCGCTCATGCCGGACAGAACCATGGCCATGTTAGGGAAGCTGGCTGCAAAACGAATGGCATAGCTGGCATTGCTTCCTCCATTCAATTCACGCAGGATCTTGTCTGCATCCGCCGGAAGATTGACCAGGCTGCCGCCTTTTACCGGTTCCATGACGACAACCGGCTTACCGTGCTTCTCACAGACTTCGTAGACTTTACGGCTCTCTACGGAAGCATCCTCGTAATCCACATAGTTAAACTGGATCTGGACGATTTCAATCTCCGGATGTTCCGTCAGAATCATATCCAGGACATTTGCCTTATCATGGAAGGAGATGCCGAAGTGGCGGATCAGTCCCTCTTCCTTGAAGGCATAAGCCGTCTCGTAGGCCTTGCATCGCTTGAACTTCTGATAAATGTTTTTATCCTGAGCATGCATCAGGTAAAAGTCAAAATAATCCACCCCGCACCATGCCAGCTGTTTCTCGAAGAATGGACGTATGTCCTCCTGTTTGTTAAAATAAGGGGCGGTCAGTTTATTTGTGAGAAGAAAACTGGACCTGTCATATCTTTTTGCCACGCAGTCACGAATCGCGGTTTCCGATTGCCCATTGATATAACCGTGGGCTGTATCAAAATAGTTGAATCCTGCCTCGATAAAAGCATCCGCCATCCGGCTGAATTCTTTGTAATCCACCTTACCTGCCTTCATGGGCAGCCTCATGCATCCAAAGCCGAAATTGCCATGGATCTCAGGAAAAAATCTGCTGTTTTCCATTCTTAATACCCTTTCTATTTCTTACCATGTGGAAGCCTGGGCTTTGGTAAGTTTCCATTCTCCCTGAACCTTCCTGGCATCAAACCTAAGAGCCAGTCTCCATGTATGCCTTCTGCCGCCGAATACCGCAGCGCTGACACGGGAATTCCCGGTCATGATTGCCTGATCTCCCTCGATGTCAACATCAATGTGGTCGGTTTGCTCCGAATAGTAGTTGAGGGTGCCATTCATAATGGCATGGATGTATTCCTCCTTACTCTGGTTCATCCCGGTCATATGGATGAGCACGAAGGAGTCATCATGCACACGCCTCAGTTCCTCCTCATCCTTAGCAACCATCGCAGCATACATATCATGATATAGTTTTATAATTTTTTCTTTATCATTCACTTACACTGCCTCCAATCTGACCCTGATCTTGCTGCCTGCTTCTGACAGGACCCTGCATACATCATCTTTGAACTCTCCAAGATCAACGACCTTAAACGGTGAAATACTCATATCCTTGTAGACAAAGGACAGGGCTTTCCAATCTGCGAAATAGTAGATCCTGTTTTTTCGGATATCTGATGTGCCTTCCATCCCGCGGGCATTGACCCCTCTTCCAAGACGACAAAAGTATTCGTGGTCTCCGCTGTTTTGGAATACTTCTTCCATAGGCAGCTGCGCAGCAAGCTGCCGGATTGCATCGCATTCCGGCAGTTCTGCTTTATATTCTTTTCCTTGAATAGTTACGATCATCTCCATGTTTTTACACCTGGGATTTAGCCCAGTCAGCCACCTTCTTTTCTGACCGGGGTGCGTCTGCGCCATGAACTGCCAGGCCTTTACCGAATGTGGCGCCTGTACAGATACGCTTTACATCTCTTTCGCAAGCTCCCAGTCCGCTGCCTTCATGGGTAACAAGGGTCATAACCTTTTTTCCGTTCCAATTAAGTCTCTCAATCTGAGAGTAAACAGCCATGGGGAAGGGGCCCCACCAGCAAGGTCCGCATATAAAGATATTATCATATTCTGCGATACTATCCAGATATTCCACCAATTCCGGACGTGCCTTCTGCTGCATTTCTGTTTTTGCCTCATCAATACATGCATAATAGTCTGCCGGATACTCTTTTACAGTCTCAATCTGGAAGAGATCACCGCCCACTGCTTTCTGGATGAATTCCGCACAGATTTCCGTATTCCCTTTTGCCAGTTTCTTCACGCCGCCGTTCACATAGTTCTCGCCTTTTCTGGAATAATACATGATTAGATTCTTAGCCATTTTTATTTTCCTCCTTATGTCATCCTTTATGTACATCAAATGCGCCGAGCAGCATCTGTGCTATTCCATCTGCCTCAGGATCGTGGCTGCCTTTTCCGGTATCCATCTGCCGTATCTGTTCCATCTCGCTTTCGGAAAGCTCAAAATCAAAGATGTTCAGATTACCGGCAATCCGGCCCGGATTCGTGGATTTGGGAAGGACAATGATCCCTTCCTGTACCTCAAATCGTAAAATGATCTGGCCGGAATTCTTCCCATACTTTTCTGCCAATTTTACAATTGTGGGGTTTTCAATCAGTTCTTTACTTCCATGACCCAGCGGATACCATGCCTCGATTTTTACACCCTTTTCATCCAGCAGTTTCCTGAGTTCCTTCTGCTGGAACAAAGGATTACATTCTACCTGGTTCACAGCCGGAAGGGTGTCAAACTGTGGAATCCACTTGTTCCAGATCTTAGGCGTCATGTTCGACACGCCTATAGAACGGATCTTACCTTCCTTCTTTGCCTCCTCCAGGGCTTTCCAGGCACCCGTCACATCACCATAGGGCTGATGGAGGAGATAGAGGTCCATGTAGTCCATCTGAAGTTTATTGAGAGATGCCTCAATGCCTTTTTTTGCTGCTTCATAGCCGTAGTCCTGCAGCCACAGCTTACTGGTAATGAAGAATTCTTCCCTCGGGATGCCACTGTCTTTCACTGCTCGCCCGAGATCCGCCTCATTAAAGTAAGCCGCAGCACTGTCAAAATGACGGTATCCTGCTTTGATCGCTTCTGTAACCGCATCATAAGTCGGTCCATTGGGCTCGATCATGAACACGCCAAAACCGATCGCCGGTATCTGATTTCCGTCGTTTAACATGAAATTCATCATCTCTACATACCCCCTTAAAACTGTGCCTTAGCCCATTCCTGGATTCTGGTCCTACTGGATTCAACCTGTGTTCCGGGTACGGTCAGACCATCTTTTACCAATGCGCCTGGAGCATATTTTTTAATGGCATTGATGCTTTTCCCAAAGCCGCCTCCACCACTTGTATTAAAAGGAATGATCGTTTTCCCTGTAAGATCATATTTTGTCAGGAAAGTAACTACAGGCATGGGCAGGGTGTTCCACCAGTTGGGAAATGCTAATATAATGATGCTATATTGATCAATATTTTCCGGGTACTGTTTCAATTCAGGCCGGGCATCACTCTGAAGTTCCTCCTTAGCCTCTTCGATCATCTTGAAATGATCTGCGGAGTATTCCCTCACCTGCTCAATATGAAACAGGTCTCCGCCCACAGCTTCCTGAATATACTCCGCAGCAATGTGTGTGAAACCTTTATCGAGGTTTACTACACTGCCATTGGCATAGGTTTCTCCTGTCATTGAGAAAAAAGCAGTCAGTACATTTGCCATAATTCTTATCCCTCCTTATCCTTTTTGACAGGGGATCCTCCAAAGACCCCCGACATATCCATGTGTTCCAGTTTATCATCCAACGCAGCCACTTCATCTTTCGTGAGTGTGATGTCTGCTGCGCCAAAGTTCTCCTTAATACGTTCAGTCTTTCGTGAACCGGGGATTGGTACAATATAAGGCTTTTTGCAAAGCATCCAGGCAAGCGAGATCTGTGCAGGAGTTGCTTCTTTCTCTGCTGCCATACTTCTGATCAGGCTCAGCAGTTCTTTATTGGCCTCATGTCCTTCCTCCGAATACTGGGGCATGACATTTCTGTAGTCCCCCTCTTCAAACTTGTCATCTTTCCCGAAAGCGCCGGAAAGAATTCCATTAGCCAGCGGGGAGAATGCCACATATCCCACATTCAGGTCTTCCAAAACGGGGAACAGGTCTTCATGCCAGCGTGCCATCATGGAATAACGGTTCTGGATACAGGTTACCGGACATATTGCATGCGCCCTGCGAAGGTATTCTTCATTTGCTTCTGATATACCCCAATGAAGGATCTTGCCTTCTTTCATCAGATCTGCCATGACTTCGGCAACCGCTTCCGGTTCCACTTTAGGATCGATCCGGTGCTGATAATACAGATCCACATAATCTGTTCCAAGCCTCTTCAGGCTGCTGTCGATGGAGGCGCGGATTGTTTTCGGATCAGAGTCCATGACCAGGGTTCGGTTTTCGTGTCTTACACCAAACTTGGTAGCTATCTTGATTTCGCTGCGGATATCTTTAAGCGCTTGCCCGACCAGTTCCTCGTTGTATGCGGTGCTCCCATCTTCCCGCTCTCCAATATAACATTCTGCCGTATCAAAAAATGTGTATCCCAGATCTGCAGCCTGGCGGATAGCCGCAGTCGCTTCTTCTTCATCTGTCGGCCTGCCGTAAGCATGGGTAAAGCCCATACATCCAAGACCGACTGCGGATACCTTAAGTCCGTTTCCAAGAATCCTTAATCTGCTCATATCTATGCCTCCGTTTCTGCTGCTTTGTTGACGCAGGCAAGGGCATTCAGACTTCTGGGATAGCCGATATATGGAAGACACTGTGAGATTACTTTGATAAGAAAGGTCTTATCATTCCCAACCTTCATATTCCCTGCTGCATGGGCTGTCAGCTGAGGTTCACATCCTCCCTGGGCAGCCAGAAAGCAGAAGGTGATCATCTCACGCTGGGCATAGGAAAGGCCTGTCCTGGTATAGTAATCACCAAAGCAGTTATCCGCCAGCCAGTAATTGATATGCCTTGATTCTTCCGGGCCGGACTTCCAGAAATCCCTCATCCCTTCTCCAAAGATGTCTACCTGGGCCTGGCTGCCAAGCTCCCGACGGTTGTCCATGGTAGAGGTTGCCTGACCTGTGAGCGGCAGTTTGATCCCTCTTTTTTCCAGAATAGTATTTGTGGCAGTCAGGAAGGGGAATACACGCCCGATCCCCAAGTAAGCCACCGCCTGGTATACCATTTCCTTGATCTCTACAGGCGTAAGACCAAAGTTCATGGCGGCAGGTACAAGTTTTTCATATTCTTCGATCCCCTGACATCCGATCAGTGTGGCAAGGATCGCCATCCACCTGGTCTTATCATCAAGCCCCTGTCCGTCCTGGTTGATCACCTCGTCAAAGGCAAAATTGTCAAACCTTTCTATAAACTCCGGATCGGTTCTGAGAAAATCAGACTCATAACCCGGAAACATCTTTTCATGGTAATCTTTTGCAAATGCAGTAATCGACATAAAAAA
>JBGVCE010000399.1:0-5263 GCA_045226235.1 Anaerobutyricum sp. | reverse complement strand
CAAGATACTCTGCGTTGGCATCATTGGATAATTTTTTCCCTTCGCCTCCGGTATACTTGGTGATCATGACACCTCTCCCGAAAAAGCAGGAGTTTTTCTTCTCAAAGGAATCCGGGAATGCCGGGTCAAAAGCAGCTCCCACATCAGAAGACAGCATCCGGCTTCTGGATAAAGTTCTTCTCACTGCCAGACTGGAATCCAAGCCTCCTAAAGCCAGCAATTCAGCTACCGCGTTCTCAAAAAATTTAGATTGAAAACCTGTAGCTCCCACACTGCCTATCTCTTCCTTATCTACCATAAAGCAGCAAACCGTTTTTTCAGGGATATCATCCATCTCAAACATGGCTTCAAAGGAAGGGTAGGCACAGACTCTGTCATCGTGTCCGTAGCCTGTGATCATGCTTCTGTCCAGACCGCAGTCCCTGGCTTTTCCGGCAGGAACAACTTCAATCTCTGCGGAAAGGAAATCCTCCTCCTCCACATCATATTTTTCTTTGATAATCTTAAGGATATTGGCTTTTACCGCATCTTTTTCCTGACCTGCCAGAGGGATACTACCCACCAGTATATCCAGCTTTTCCCCATCAATGATATCATTAGCCGTTTTCATCATCTGCTTATCAGACAGATGGACCAGTAAATCTGAGATATATACCACAGGATCCTGCTCATTTTCACCGATATTTACTAAAATAACATCTCCATTTTTCTTCGCTATCACACCATGAAGTGCCAGCGGGATGGCGAGCCACTGATATTTCTTGATTGCTCCATAATAGCGGGTATCCATATAGGCAAGCTCAGAATCTTCAAAGAAGGGGACCTGCTTCAGATCCATGCGGGGAGAATCTATATGGGCACAGAGGATGTTCATTCCTTCTGTCAAAGGTTTTCTCCCGACATGGAAGAAAGCCACCGTTTTTCCCATGTGGACCGCATAAACCTTATCACCGGGTTTTAACTCATAACCGGTATCCATAAGCTGTCCTATATTGACATATCCTTTCTCTTCCGCCTTGCGTGAGAAAAAGGAAGTACACTCCCTCTCTGTCTTACACTGGCTGAGAAAGGATTTATATCTGTCACCTAGCTCTGTTACCTTTGCCAAATCTTCTTCTGTGTATTTGTTCCAGACATTTTTCATATTTTTTCTTTCCTCCATATATTTTAAAGGGACAGTACCCTTTATTACATATTAATCTTCATTGATATTAACTTTAATCAGTTCATTCCGGTCCAGGAGAGACAGGTCCATCTCAGGAAGAGACGGATGTGCCATATCTTCGATTTCTTTTTCATCCGGTATAAAGGAAACCAGCAATTCATCCTGAGCCACTTCATCTCCGTTCTGCACGTAGATCTTATCCACATAGCCGGAAATGTGTGAGCGCACCATTGTCTCCATCTTCATGGCCTCGATCAGCATCAGTGTTTGTCCTTTTTCAATCCGGTCTCCTTCCCTGATGGCGATATCACAGATCCTTCCAGGCAGAGAAGCACCCAGATGTCTGGGATTCTTTTTGTCGGTTTTAACCCTGTTATCTGCCTTCACTTCATAGTGTTTGTCTGTGATCTGAATCTCCCGGTAGAATCCGTTTACTTCAAACTGTAAGGACCTTACCCCTTTTTCATCCGGCTCTGACATACTGATGAATTTGATCAGGGTGTCCTCTCCGTCCTTAATCTGAAGAGTGGTCTCTTCACCGGGTCTTAAGCCATAGAAATATACATGGCTTTCCAGTTTGGACACATCGTTGTAGGCCTGAAAATGCTGACAGTAATCTTCATATACACGGGGATATAAAGCGTAACTTAAAACCTTCTGTTCCATCACTTCCGGCTGTTCCATGGTATCCATATAATAGTTCTTCCGAAGGTGGTCTGCGATCTCATGGAAATCCACGTCAGCCAGCAAAGAACCGGGTCTCACGCTGATGGCAGGCTGTCCCTGCAGGACCATCTCCTGGAACGCTTTCGGGAAACCGCCCTCGGGCTGTCCCAACATTCCTCTGAGATATTTGACCACGGATTCCGGATAAGAAAGTCCTCTACCCTTCTCGAAGATATTTTCTTTAGTCAGGCCATTCCTAAGCATAAAAATGGCAAGATCACCACAAACGATGGAGGTTGGAGTTACCTTGATAATATCTCCAAGTATCTCGTCAGCCTGTTTATATAAGCGGCAGATTTCCGGCATCTGGTCTGCAAGACCCATGGATTCCGCCTGTTCTCTCAGGCTGGAGTACTGTCCTCCCGGGATCCCGTTATTATAAAGGTCGATATCAGGTGCTTTCAGACCTGTCTCAAAGATCTGATATACTTTTCTTTCATGTTCATAGTAGCGGTCCAGAATATCCAGACCCTCCTTGTCAATCAGGGGGTCTCTACGGGTTCCCCGCAGGCTCTCCACCATGGCGTTAAATGAGGGTTGACTTAATATGGAACTCATAGAACCGATGGCACAGTCAACGATATCAACCCCTGCTTCTGCCGCCATAAGATAGGTTGCAACACCACTTCCCATAATGTCATGAGTATGAAGATGGATAGGAACAGAAACTTCCTCCCTTAAAGCAGTGATCAGTTCTTTGGCCGCAAAGGGTCTCATGGACCCGGCAGGATCTTTCACGCAGATCAGCTGGCATCCTTCCGACACCAGTTCTCTAGCCATCTTAAGGTAGTAATCCACGGTGAATTTTCTCTCCCGGGGATCCAGCATATCCCCACTGTAGCACAAGGTACCTTCTGCTATCTTATCATTTTTAAGTACCTGCTCGATGGGGTACTTCATGTTTTCAATCCAGTTGTTACTGTCGAAAATCCGGTAGATGTCGATGCCATGATCACTGGATACTTTGATAAATTTCTCCACTACGTTATCCGGGTAGGCGCCGTAACCAACCACATTAGATCCCCTCAGCAGCATCTGAAGCATGACGTTAGGCATTCGTTCTCTCAGCAGATCCAACCGCTTCCAGGGAGATTCCTTCAGATACCTGTAGGCTGTATCGTAGGTTGCGCCGCCCCAGGCCTCTATGGAGAAGGCATCCTTAAGATATCGGTTCGTTGCTCTGGCTGCACCGGCCAGTTCTTTGGTGCGCATTCTGGTGGCCAGCAGGGACTGCTGTCCATCTCTCATGGTGGTATCCGTGATATATAAGCGGTCATTCTGGCGGATTCTCCGGAGAAATTCCCTGGTACCCAGTCGTTTCCATTCATCACGCATCCCATGGATCTTCGTATTCTCTTCAGTCAGGGGAACAATCCGGTCTTCCAGGTATGGCTTCTCTCCATAGTTGACGTTCACCATCTTATTTGCAAGGAACTCCAGAATCTTGGTGGTCCTGTCAAGGGTATAGTGAAAATCATAGAGCTCAGAAGTCTCATCGATAAATGTAGTATAACACTTGCCCTGCTCAAAAACGGGATGATTCAGCACATTGATCAAAAAGGTGATATTGGTCTTAACACCGTGTATCCGGAATTCCTTTAGAGCACGTACCAGCTTCTTCCTGGCATTCTCAAAGGTCCGGGCATGGCTGATGGTCTTCACCAGCAATGAATCATAATAGGAAGTGATGACCGCGCCGGTATAAGCGTTTCCGTCATCCAGACGGATCCCTGAACCGGAGCAGGAACGATACTGATCTATCTTGCCGTAATCCGGCAGGAAATGATTAGAAGAATCCTCCGTAGTCACCCTGGCCTGAATGGCATAGCCGTCACAGCGCACTTCATTCTGTGAATAGATGTGAATAGTCCTGCTGTTAAGGGGATAGCCCTGGGCAATCAGAATCTGTGCGTTTACAATATCGATACCCGTAATCATCTCAGTCACAGTATGTTCTACCTGGACCCGGGGATTCATCTCAATGAAGAATGGATGATTATCGGTATCAACCAGAAATTCCATAGTTCCCGCATTGGAGTATCCTACCCGGCGTGCCAGACGTTTGGCGCTGTCCAGGATGATCTTACGGGTATCTTCCGGGATAGACCATGCCGGAGCGAATTCGATTACTTTCTGATTCCTTCGCTGAACGGAACAGTCCCTGTCAAAAAGATGAACAATATTACCATAGTTGTCCCCAAGAATCTGTACTTCGATATGTTTAGGATGAAGGAGATATTTTTCCAGGAATAATTTGGATTCCCCAAAGGCCCTTTTTGATTCGTTGCTGGCCTTCTCAAAGGCTTCTTCCATCTCCTGGGCGGACTGGACCAGACTCATACCACGCCCGCCTCCACCGTTGGAGGCTTTCAGCATCACGGGATACCCGATCTCATCCGCCACTTTTTTGGCTTCTTCCGCTGATTTTAAGGCGTAATCACATCCCGGAAGTGTTGGCACTTTACTCTCTTTTGCTGCCTGTTTTGCTGAGATCTTATCTCCCATGATATTCATGGCATCCACGTTGGGACCGATAAAAATGATACCGTTCTTTTCACAGGCCTCGGCAAATTCGGGGTTTTCCGAAAGAAATCCATACCCCGGATGGATGGCATCTGCCTTTTTCTCCTTGGCAATCCGTATGATATCCTGTATATCCAGATAGGCATCCACAGGGCCCTTATCGGTCTTAAGAGGGTATGCTTCATCCGCCTTGGAGCGGAACATGGCAAATCGGTCTTCTTTCGAATACACACCGATAGATCCGATCCCCAGTTCATTCAGAGACTGGAAGATGCGAATAGCTATCTCTCCCCGGTTTGCCACCAATACCTTCTTAAACTTCTTTATCTCATTAATCATCTGTTTCCTCCGACTGATGTCATAAATTTGTTAAATTACTAACTTTATTATTATATCATAGAAGACTTTGGAATGCCATGAAAAAGGAGCAGTCCGCAATCCGCTTTCTGCTCCCTGATATTTGCTATTCTTTGCTGTCGGTTACTCAGCAGATTCAGGTTTCCTTCCGGTGGTTTCCCTCAGATCCACAGCTCTGCGGATCAGGTCCACTGTTCCATCAATACCCAGAATACTGCTGTTTACCGTAAGATCATAGTTACTGATCTCCCCCCATTTCTGGGAAGTATAATAGTTATAGTAACTTGCCCTCTGCTTATCCATCCTTATGGCCTCGTCCTTTATCTTGGACATAGGAATCTGATACTGTTCATGAATGCGCTCCTTACGGAAGGACATAGGTGCATGGATAAAGACATTATAGGTGTTTTCGTTTTCCCTTAAAGCATAATCGGCACAGCGTCCCACAATCACACAGGGCCCTTCGGAGGCGACCTTCTTTATGGTGTCAAA
>JBGVCE010000398.1:0-3853 GCA_045226235.1 Anaerobutyricum sp. | reverse complement strand
CGATTCTGATCCTTTCGGCAGTGGGAATATTTATCACCATATTTGCCAAAGGATATCCTCTCATTGAGCTATGGCAGCCATGGGTTCTCAACGGTTTTGACTTCGGCTCTTATTTCAGGGAAGGCCATTTTATCCCCACCTTTTTCATCACGGTAGCCTGTGGAATCCTCTCCGGTTTCCATGCCACCCAGACTTCTCTGATCTCAAGAACCATAGTAAAAGAAAAAGAGGGACGTATGACCTTCTATAACATGATGATTGTGGAAGGCTTTATTGCTATGGTCTGGGCAGCTGCATCCATGGGAATGATTGGATACGGAGCAGCTCATTTGGGAATCGATGTAAAATTCTCCCAGGGAGTCTGGCAGTATTATCAGATGAACGAAGGCGTGCTTGAAGCAATCAGCCCTACCAGTGTAGTAGGAGTGATCTGTAAAAACGCATTGGGGCATATCGGTGGAAATATTGCGATCCTCGGTGTAATCATACTGCCTATCACATCAGGAGACACCGCTCTTCGGTCTCTTCGCCTGATCTTCGCCGAAACACTGGGCATAAAACAGGATAGCAATCTCAAAAGGCTGGGTCTTGCGGTGCCAATCTTTTTGGTTGTGTATGGTCTGCTAGTGTACGCAAAACTTTCTCCGGACGGTTTTAATAACTTATGGAAATATATGGGCTGGGCGAATCAGACAATCGCCACATTTGCCCTGGCAGTCATTATGATCTGGATGATGCGTCATGGCAGGAAGAAATATATATGGATGCCTGCTATCCCATTGGCATTCTACTCTATGATTGTTTCCTCCTACATCTTAGGTGATTCCATCGGGCTCGGTTTGCCCTGGCCTATCTCTTACACGGGCGGGATCCTGTTTTCCGTCGTAATCATTGTCTGCGCATTCCTAAAAGGAAATAAAAGTTAAAATAGGGTGACAAATATGGAAAAGAAAAAAGCAATTATCTGGGATCTGGACGGCACTCTGCTGGATTCCTATGACGAGATCGTATCCAGTGTTCTTCTAACCCTTGAACATTTCGGGATTGAGGAAGAAGGAGAAGTAAAAGAGATCAGAAAGTATATGATCCGTTATTCCGTCAAGAAGTATTTCATGAAGATAGAAGAAAGAACAGGAATCTCATTTATGGAACTGCATGACCTGTTCGAAAGCTACCATCATGCTAAATACATGGAAGTTACCGCTATGCCCCATGCCATGGAGATCCTTCAGTACCTGAAAGAGCATGGCATCCCCAGTTTTGTTTTTACCCATAGGACCTTCTCCACCCTTCCGATCCTTAAGAACCTGAATATGCTGCCCTATTTTGAGGAAGTGTTAACGATCAGTGAAGACTTCCCCAGGAAACCTGATCCTACAGCAATCCGGTATCTTATGGATAAATATTCTCTGGATCCTAAACATACCTGGTATGCAGGTGATCGGAAGCTTGATATGGAGGGAGGCAGAAACGCCGGAATTAAAACCATTCTTTATCAGTCTACAAAGGATTACCAGCCGGTTTCCGGTCTGGAGGATTACGTGATCAGGGATCTGATGGACATAGCCAGGATTATCGAATGAAATGATTTAATAAAGATTATGTAAAAAAAGAAGCCGGATCACAACTCCGACTTCTTTCTTTTTGTCATCTGACTGTTACTTTAATCTTCTTATATAGGCCATTCTGTGCATAGGCATATACATAGCAGGTTCCCTTTCCAACTGCCTTGATCTTACCTTTTACTGTCACAGTGGCAATCTTCTTATTCGTGCTCTCATAAGCAACCGGACGGAATCTCTTCACTTTCAGTTTCTTACTCTGGGCAACCTCTTTTCCTTCAAGCTTAAAGGTTTTTCCTTTCTTTAAGGAAACCTTATTCTTTCTGGCTTTGGTTGTAACGGCCTTAATATCACCGGCTCTGCCGCCTTTTGTGGCCACATGGATGGTCTTGGACTTTGTAAGGGTTTTCTTTCCATTTACGGCTTTGATACGGTATTTGTAATAGGTTCCCTTCTTCAGCTTTTTATGGGTAAAGGATGTTCCTGTTACCCTTGCCAGCTTCTTAAATGGATTCCTGGTGCCGTATTTACCACCATAGATAACATATGCCTTAGCACCGGCTACTTTCTTCCAGGAAATCTTCACTGAAGAATTACCTTTTGCTACTCCTTTTAGACGAAGAGGACAAAATGTACTTTCCTGGAATGCCATAGCACTCTTTTCCGGGATAACCTGCTGGTCCTCATCGTCCTCATCACTTTCCTGCGGATTTCCAACGATAACCTGGCAGCTAATCCGAAAATCAGTCGATTCCTCACCTAATATGCTGTCCACAAATATCCTGATCCCGGTTTTTCCTTCTTTATGTGCGGTAATCACGCCGTTTTCATCGATCTCTGCCACGTCTTCATCTTCACAGAAATAGTAGTGTGTATAGGGGGCATTTTCCGGGCTGATCACCGGAAGCAGCTGCTCATGCTCTCCCGGATTCATCCTGATCACTTCCTGGGAAGGTTTCCCGGAGGAGGCCACCTGAAGCTGATCCTCATCACAGATGTGGAGCTTGAGAGAAGCCGTCAGACCATTCCGGAATGCTCCGGTAATGGTAACTTCCCCTTTGTCAAGAAAACGAACTTCTCCTGTTTTGTTAACTGTGGCGATGGTCTCATCTGAGGAGGTCCATTTGATATTTTTATCCTGTACATTTTCAGGCAGCAAAGTATATTGAATCGAGTACTTTCCTGAAGAGAAGGGCACCCATCGTTCATAGGAGTTAAGATATATTTTCTCAGGCTGTACTGCCTCTTCCAGGTCAATAAAGCGGGCAGTGACCAAGGTTTCTTCCGTGATTGACAGATCTGACAGGTTTTCTCCCTGATCGGTGTACCAGCCAAGGAAGACCTTGCCCTCTTCTTCCGGTTCATCCACCGTATAAGAAAAAGAATCTTCATCCCTGACACTGAAAACCTGAGGGTACTCATCATCCGGATTTTTCTTCAGGATTACCTTGTGGGAATAATGATCCAGGTCATTGATCCTCTTATCCATCCAGGCGATTCTGCGGATGATCCACTCTTTTAAGGTGTTCACCGCTTCCTCATAGTTTTCGTAATCAGTGATCTGGTTCTTCTCATAATCAGCGGCCTGAGAGATTCTGACCTCCTCATAATATTTATCGATCAATCCACCTTCCTGGACCACATATTCCAGTTTCTCTTTCAGCTTTGGCCAATCCTTACAAATCTGATCCGGGAGACCACCCTCACCGGTATCCGTCATCATGGCAGTCATCCATCCCATCTCCGTAGCAAAGGAATCATCCTCTTCAAATTCCATGTAGTCCCAGGCAAAATCAAAATCCCAGATAGGTCCCCAGAAGATCTTACCCTTCTGTCCATCCCGGTCTCTCGTTTTGTAAAAATACGTGCTGCCGTTTTTGTAGGCATCATTGTTGCGGGAGAACTCCTGCATAAGCCAGTATTGGGAGGCTGCCTTAATATCAAAGTAATCCTTGTAATCCAGCTTACGATAACCTGACGGCTGGGTCTCGTCCTCTATATATCCCTCATTCAGGGCATACTCTGCTTCCTGTACATAATTGCGGATATAGTTTTTCTGATTGTCGTTCTCATAATCGTCATCTCCCGGATCAAAACTAGGGGAAATATTCTGAAGATCCTCCCCTTTGTCTGTGGTAAAGCAGGCCGGGATATCTAAATCCTGCTGCACGGACATAAGATAACCGCCGGTGATGTCCGGCTTGTCATTATCCTCCTCCGTCAGCTCATCAATATCGACCCTGCCCTTGTCTACGCGGATGGTCTCGCAGAGCAGATAAGAACCGTAGTAT
>JBGVCE010000397.1:0-4725 GCA_045226235.1 Anaerobutyricum sp. | reverse complement strand
TCCCTGCAGCAGGCCGGCGATAAAACCGGAAGCGAAGTTGTCCCCTGCTCCGATGGTATCAATGGCTGTGATTCCTTTGCAGGCCGGAACGATCATGACACCGTCTTTGTTACGGATGTAGCAGCCACGTTTCCCTATCTTCATCACCACGTTTTTCACACCGCAGGCATACAGGGTTTCCGCCACCTTATTCTCCTCCGTCTCCCCGGTGAGCAGGCAGGCTTCATCAAAATTGGGGAAGAAATAATCCACATAGCTTAAGGCCTCTTTAATATCATCCAGTGTCTCTCCCAGACGGGGCATGATCATATCAGCCGTAATCGTCATACCGGCAGATTTTGCCTCTTTGAATATCCTGACCAGAGCTTTGCCATCCAGCAGAGGGCAGTTAAATATACTGGCCAGGGAAAGAATCTTCGCCTCTTTCATCTTGTCAAAATTCACATGGCTGATGTTTTCTTTCCAGAGGCTGCCATTACGGTTTGTAATGAAGGTTCTTTCTCCGTCTGCAGTGACCAGCCCGATATTCATGGATGTGTCAACAGCCGGATCGATTTTCAGACCTTCTGTGTCGATCCCGTCTTTCTGACAGGATCTCAGGATAAACTGCCCTGCGGCATCATCACCGATGCAGGCCATCAGACCTGTCTTAAAGCCCAGACGGCTGATGATGGTTGCCTCATTCATGGCATCTCCGCCCACTGTCATGGCAATCTGATCCACCGGGTAGGATTCAATATCAAATATATCTCTGGACACCGGGCGCAGTGGAATATCCACCACTGCTGCGCCCAGGCACATTACATCTAATTTCTTTTCCATCTTATTCATCCGCTCTTCCATCGTCTCCGAATAATTTGATCTTATACATGGCACGTTCCTTGATCGCTTTTCTCACCTCACGCTGCATAGCTAGGAAAGGTTCGTCTTTATGTTCATTGACAGCTTCCATGGCTGCCTGACACAGTTCCGTATGGATGTTGATCTTAGCGATACCCAGGGAAATGGCTTTCTTGATGTCTTCGTCACCAATACCGCTTGCTCCGTGAAGGACCAAAGGCACATCCACCGTATTTGCCACTTTCTCAAGGATATCGAAAGCCAGCTTCGGTTCGGAGGAATATACGCCGTGCACATTACCGATAGCTACTGCCAGGGAATCACAACCTGTTCTTTCTACAAATTCTTTAGCTACTTCCGGATCTGTATACTCATATTCAGCCAGAGCTTCTTCGTAGACGGTTTCATTTCCTACATGGCCAAGTTCTGCTTCCACCGGGATATTATAACGATGGAAATAGTCTACACATCTTTTGATCTCTGCTACATTCTGCTCAAAAGGAAGAGCAGATGCATCTCTCATTACGGAATTCATGCAGTGGTTAACCGCATTCTGAAGAATGGTCATGTTGCGGCCATGATCCCAATGGAGGATAACCGGAACGCTTGCCTTCTTAGCCATGGATTCCATCATGTAACAAAAGTCCTCAAAAGAGGTATTTCCTACAAAACCGGTACCAAAAGAAATGATGATGGGGGCTCTCAACTCTTCTGCCGCATCAATGACACCCATTAACATCTCTGCATTCCATACGTTAAAATGGGGAATTGCGTAATGTCCTTCTTTTGCTTTCTGTTCCCAAAATCTAATATCTGAAATCATAATTATCTCCTTATCTTCATCCTTATTTTAAACCTTATTCTGCTGCTACTTTCACAACACCCTTTACCATATCCAGTTTCTTCACCGGGTCGATGGCATCGGTAAAGGCCTGCTGCACATCCTTGTAATCATAGATGTGAGTCACCATATCCTTTACATTGAACTTTCCGGACCGGATCGCCTCAATGGTCTGAGGGAAATTGTTACAATAACGGAAAGATGTCTGAATAGTAACCTCGCGGTTGATCTTCAGGAAATCAATGGGTACTGGTTTGGACTGGGTTCCAACCATCATGATCTTTCCGCCTCTGGCGACGATCTGAACAGCCTGCTGGGCAGTAAAGACGGAACCTGCGCATTCAAATACCAGATCCACACCATGGTCACCATACATTTCTTCGGAGCGGAGAACCTTAACGGTGTCCTCTTCCTTACCGTTGATCACCCTGGCAGCCCCTAATTTCATAGCAAGCTCCAGTCTTTTCGGCATAACATCAACGACCGTGATGTCTGTCGCACCCAGGGAAACACATGCCTGAAGAGTCATAAGACCGATGGCTCCTGCTCCAAGAATCACGATGCTTTTACCGAGAGTTGCTCCACCCAGGACTGCAGCATGCATTCCAACTGCAGCAGGCTCAACAAGAGCACCTTCCATGGTGGTCATTCCTTCCGGAATGTGATAAGTCCATTCTGCCGGATGAACCATGTACTCTGTCAAAGCTCCCCTATAGTTGGGCTGGGTTGCCATAAAGTCTACGTCCGGACAGATGTTATAACGTCCTGTGCGACAATACTCACAGCTGTCGTCCGGTACACCCGGTTCGATGAGAACCTTATCTCCTGGTTTAAAATCAGTGACTGCTGATCCTACCTTTACAACCTGACCTGCCACTTCATGACCCAGGCCGATCTTCTGGTTGGGATCCTTAGGCGGAATAAAGGGGCCGAATTCAAATCCGTGAATATCGGATCCGCACATACCTACATACTCTACTTTCATAAGAATTTCATGATCCTTTGGTTCAGGCATAGGACACTCTTTTATCTCAAACTGTTTTGGAGTTACTAAAATTGCTTCTGTGTTTTTCATAAGATGAATACCCCCTGTAACTGTTCTACTATGTATTCCATATTTCTCTTATCTATGACTGGCGTTTTCACTGATGGTATCTGTTTACATGTTTCACTGATATCATCTGTCTTAGATCTTATTTTTTACTCCACATTTCCGATATCTTCCACGGATTCACCCCTGGTCTCAATACCGAAGAGCAGGATAGATACCGCGATGATGGCTGCCACGATTGTGATCAAAACGAACACACCGCTGGGATTGGTTGCAGCCACGGAAGTTACCAGGAACGGAAAGAATATGTTGCTGACACGACCCATGGCATTACTGAATCCGGATCCGGATAACTTAGCAGATGTAGGCCACATCTCCGGTACATATACTGCAGATGCATAGCATACATACATGTAAATGAATGTATTAAGCAGGAATGTCCAGAAGATCAGAGCTCCCATGCTGGTCTGGCGGCTTACGATGATACCCAGGATAGCCATACCGGCAAGAAGGGCCACACCCGTAATCTTACGTGGAATCTTATCCATGATCAGAGAGGCGATAAAGATGCCGAACGGTGCTCCGAAGAGACCGAACATGGTCATAAACTGTGACTGAGAGGTATCATATCCCATAGAGGATAAGAGGGAAGGCATCCAGTTCATCAAAGTATACTGAATGGTGTTCATACCAATGAGTACCAGGGAACCTACGATGGTTCTTCTGAGCAGTTTTCCCTTAAACAATGCGGAGTAAGGAAGCTGCTTTACAGGCTTCGGAGCTTCTGTTACTTCCGGGAGAGGTTTTCCGGTGGAAGCTTCGATCTCTTTTTCAATCTGTGTCATGATAGCGTCTGCTTCTTCCAGTCTTCCCTGGGCCTCCAGCCATCTTGGGGATTCCGGAAACTTATTATAGATCAGGATGCTGGCGATCACTGACAGGATGGAAGGAATCATGAACTGGATTCTCCAGTTGGCGTTCATGCTGACTCCGGTGCCCACGATAAGGAAAGCGATCAGGTTACAGATAGGATGTGCCCAGTTTCCGATGAAGGAAGTACGGCTGGACCATGTTCCACGGTTTCTTCCCGGTACATACTCTGTGAAACCGGCGAAGAGTACCACTAACAGAGCTCCTAATCCAAAGCCCTGGATCAGACGGAAGGCATAAAGCACATAGACGTTGGGAGAGATTGCTCCGCCAACCATGGCGATGATGTGGATCACTTCATATAAAAGAATACTTTTTTTACGTCCGATCTTATCACCGATGGGTCCGCCGATCAGAGCGCCGAAGAGCTGTCCTGCTGTGTAGGTGGTTCCCCACATGGCAAGAAGCTTAGAACCCGGTTCCAGCCAATGGATCTCATTTAATAATATGTTCTGAACTGCACCGCCGATTCCGTTGGACCAGCAGACCAATAAAGCAAATGCTGTTACAAGCCACATTTTAATGTGCCATCCTGAGTTAGGTAAGCGATCCAGTCTGGCACCAATATTCACATTCTCTTTCATTTTTTTATACCTCGTTTCTTCTTATTCTCTGTTATTTATCGTTTATTGTCATTCATTACGGCTTATCGTTATTCACTGCGGACAGCGTCCGTAAGCTCCCTGTCCAGTTCCTCTTCCATGATGGACCAGGCTTTCCGGAAATCCGTATCCTTATTCCATAAGGCAGGAGGTCCCAGTACAACCATGTCAGCCCCGGCTTCGTAAAGAGGCCGATAGAGCTCCTTATTCATGGATCCGTCCGCCTCGATCAGAAAATCAAGTCCGCGCTCTTTCCTGATTCGGGCCAGTTGTCTGATCTTAACAAACATCTGATCAGAGACAGGCTGACCGGCGATGCCAGGGTCCACGATCATGATCGTCACCTTGGATAGTAAGTGAAGATAATACTCAATCGTATGGAGCGGAACAGACGGGCTGAGTGCAATACCCGCCTGACATCCCAGCTCCCGAATCCGGCGTATCGTCACAAATGCATCTCC
>JBGVCE010000396.1:0-14731 GCA_045226235.1 Anaerobutyricum sp. | reverse complement strand
TGGCGCAGGAACGTTGGTGATGGCACTGTAAGGATTGTATTATTGATACAAAATATTGTTGTTATTGTGATGAATAACACTATATTTTGTGTTAATTATTATAAGGAGGAATAAATATGAAACGAATTAAGGTAATCAGCATGAGCATTCTCATCATACTTGTGGCTTTGGCTTGTGTGTGCTGCTCAGGCAAAAAAGAGGAGACTATGGACTATTCCGATTACATGGGGAAGGAATATACCGGGGAAGATCCTTGGGGGAATCTTTTATCCGTCACTCTGAAATCCATGGAAGAAAACCAGGTGACATTTGATTATGTCCTTTCCCTTGGTGACGCCTTGGATATGAACCTTTTCCTGACAGAGTCCACCGGTGAGCTGAAGGATGGCGTGATTCCCTTCCATATCACTGCAACGGCTGAGGAAAATGAAGCACTGCACTTTGATTACACTGGTTCCATGACCCTGAAGGACGGAAGTCTTTTCGTAACCTATGACGATGGACAGGTAAATGAGGAAAGCTCAGAAGGCGGTTCCGCCGGCTATCAGGCGCAGGCTCTTGAGGGAGACGATAAAACCGTGGAATTGAAAGCCAAATAGAACGACTGTCATTTTACTTTAGACTGCATACATAAGTAATGTATCTACAGGAGGGTGAAAATGAAACGACGAATACTGATTTTTATGATGACTATATTGCTGCCCCTTGCAGCCTTGCTGATCGGTGATTCATTATCCGTGGGTCAGGTCAGGGCTGAGGGGACTGAACCGACCATCCCCGTTGTGAGGATACACAACACTAAGGTTAAGGATGGCGAAGAAACCGGCCAGGCGGCGGTTGACAGGATGAATGCCAGCGCGGACCACAGTGTTCATTGCGAGGCTATCATGGATATCGAGGTTCCCACCGGATTCAGTTATGTGGATTCTGATGCGAAGCTTACTTCCCTCAAGGACCTTAAGATAGATATCCGCGGCAGAGGGAATACCACCTGGTTGTTTGAAGGAAAGAAGAAGCCCTATAAGATTGAGCTTGATAAGAAATCATCCATTCTCGGAATGGGATCAAATAAACACTGGGCATTGATCGCTAATGTTTATGATCCTTCCCTGATGAGGAACAGAATTACTTACTGGCTGGGACATGAACTTGATATGGCTTTCACCCCCTACAGTTATCCTGTTGATGTCTATCTGGAAGACCAATATCTGGGCAGTTACCTGCTCTGTGAGACCATTCGAATCGATAAGAACAGGATCAATATCGATGAACTGACCCAGGAAGACAACGATCCCGATGTCATTACCGGTGGTTATCTCATGGCTACCCTTCAGGACCGCGGTTCTATATCCACTTTTACCACGGATAAGGGGGAGAACCTTCAGAATGACAGACCCAGTTTTGATCCGTCAGGCGGCGGGAAGGCAGATTATGAGAATGATAATCAGAAAAACTACATCCGCAACTATGTGCAGGAAGCGGAGTACGCCCTGAATGAGGGATATGTGAAAGATGAGAATGAGCCATCAGGTTATCGTAAGGTAGACTATAAAGATTATTTTGATCTTAAGTCAACCTCACTCTACTGGCTCATGCAGGAGTTTTCCAGAAATTCAGACGCCTATAATACCGGCAGCTCTTATTTTTATAAAACAAGGGATAAGGACGGTCAGAAGGGTAAGATTTACTGGGGACCTCTGTGGGATTTTGACTTTGGCTGGGACTGCAATGATTTTGAAGATGATGATGCTTTCGAAACCAGCATGGGATGGATGACCGCCATGCTGGCCGATAAAAAAGAGGGCTGCCTCGCGGATCAGATTCACAAAGACTGGCCTGTGCTGAAAGCAAAACTCCAGTATATCACCCAGCAGGATGGCTTACTTGACCAATATTATAAGGAGGTCAAAACCTCCCAGGCTGCAGACTATGAATCGAATCACATTGATGATTATGATGATTTTGAAAAAGCAGTGAACCACTTAAGAGTATGGATCGATCGCAGAATTGCCTGGATGGATAAGAGGATAGAAAATGATCTGGACAATTATTCCTGCAAGGTAATCCTGAAAAGTGATCCGGATGACGAATATCCCCAGGTGTTCTCCTACCTGATCGGACAGATCTTCTATAAAGGGGCGGTAGAACCGGAGAAGGATGGGAAGGTCTTCATGGGTTGGTATACCGACGACGGTAAAAATCTGACTGAAGTAAGTCTCGAAGGAGATACCGTTGCCACAGCCCGTTACATTGACTACGAGGACGCAATCAAAGCGGAGAAAATCTTTCTTGGATCCTATGAGAAATGGGTGCCTTTATCTGAAGAAGAATACATTATCAATTACACGGTAATCCCTGAAAATGTGGAGGATAAGAAAATCAAATGGACCTCCTCCGATGAGAGTATCGCCACAGTCGGTAGCGATGACCATGTCATCTTCCATAGTAAAGGAGAGGTGACCATAACGGGAACTTTTAAGAATGGCCTATCTACTTCCTTCCTGCTGCACATATGTGATAAAGATCAGATTGAGATGCCTGCTTCCGTGAAACCTTCCCAGGAAGTGATCAGGATGGAACCGGGAGAGTACCGGCAGCTGCAGCTTATCGTTACTCCTCCAAACACGTCATATACGGTTTTCATGGGATCTGAGAACGATGAAGTTGCCCAGATAGATGTGAACGGGGTCATCACTGCAAAGAAAAACGGGAAAGTCAGGATCTTTATCGATGTGATGAATGATTATGGAAGCGAGATGATTCAGCTGGAATCTGTCTGCACGGTTATCGTGGGTCCGGAAGATTCTCAGACCAGGCTTGCCACTCCTAAGGTGAAAGCCAGCATTTACCCCGATAAGAAAGTCAAGCTCAGCTGGAAGAAGATTAAGGGAGCAACAGGCTATAAGGTTGCTTACCGGAAAGCCGGGGCTAAGAAATGGACCATCAAAAATGTAACCGGAACAAAGACCACCATCAAGGGGCTGAAGGCAGGGAATAGATACCAGTTTAAGGTCGCGGCGGTAAATAAAACCGGTAAAACCATAAATACCGGCTCTTATTCCCCTATTCTCTACAGATACTGTCAGGCAGCAAAAGGCTTTAAATGTACAGGCAAGAAGAAAGCCGTTCGGGTTTCCTGGAAGAAGATCAAAGGCGCTTCAGGCTACCGGATCCTGGTTTCCCGAAAGAAGAATCTGGAAAAAGCCAAGGTGATCAAGGTAAAATCCAAAAAAACGGCATATCTGGTTAAAAGCCTTGAATCTAAGAAGAAATACTATATAGGTCTCCAGCCATACAAGAGGAGCGGAGGCAAAACCTATCTGGGTGTCATAAAGAAAAAGGCGGTGAAGACCAGATAGTGCTTATAAGAATTAGTAACTAAGAGGTGAGCAACAATGCAGGATTTTATTTATAGACCTTTAGAAAATGGCACTGATTGTATCGTGGGATATCAGGGGGATGAACCGGATGTTGTGATTCCGGAAGACCGAAAAGTAACCATATTATTTGATAATCTGTTTGCGGGACACAAGGAAATCACTTCCATACACATCCCGGATACGGTTACGGATATGGGGGAGTTTCTTTTTGACGGATGTGAAAACCTCCGGCATATCAAGCTTCCTTCCAACCTCACGACTTTATGGGGATATACCTTCTGCCGCAGTGGACTGGAAGAGGTCGTTCTTCCCGATAAGTTAAAATCCCTTCCACCCTTTGCCTTTAAAGACTGCAAGAACCTGAAAAGGGTTGTCTGCGGCAAGGGGTTGAAGAAGATTCATTCCTGGGTATTCGGAGGCTGTGACCAGCTTAAGGAGGTCATCTTTGGACCGGGAGTGGAGGTCAGCCCCCAGGCTTTTAGTGTAAAAGAATTAAATACATAAAACAAATATCCACCCGCTGAGTAAGGCGGGTGGATATTTTTGACTAGTCTTGTTTTTCTGTTTCTTTGGCTACCTTGGGAACTGCGATGGTTTTTAAGATGCAGCGGAATTGGATGATTCCTTTGTCCCAGGAGACATCGATGCTGCCTTTATAAAGATTTACGATGCTTTCCGCGATGGACAGGCCGATTCCATAACCGCCTTTATCCAGGTTATGGGAGGCATCCTCCCGGTAAAAGCGCTCGAAAAACCGCTTATAATCTACATTTTCCCCTTCCTGATAATCATTTGCCACCGTAAGCTCCACCGTTTTTCCGGAAGCGTGGAGCCCCACAGAGATGGTTCCCTCATCATCACAGTATTTTATGGCATTATCGATGAGGATGGTACATAATTGCCGGATCTGGGACTCTATGGCATACATATTGACATCCTGGTCGATGTCTTCGGCCAGCTTTTTTTTATCCTGCTCAATCACGATACGGTAGTTCTTGACAGTATCCTTAATGATCTGACTTATATCACATTTCTGCAGATCTCCATCCTGTAATTTCTCATCCGCCCTTACGATGGTTACGAGATTCTGTATCAGGCCGGTCATATGATCCACCTGTCGGATGGTGGATTGGGTCCATTCATTTTCCCCTTCCAGGATCTCCAGCATCTCCGTGTTAGCCCGGATGACGGCAAGAGGTGTCTTCAGTTCATGGCTGGCGTTGGTGACAAACCTTTTCTGAATCTCCGCATTTTCCACCTCGGACTTGAGAGCCCAACGGGAGAAAAAGATGGTGAAGATCATGGATATGATCACCCCGATCATCATGAGGGACAGAGCGATGTAGAAGATTCGGGCATTGGCCTGGAACATATTGGTGCTGTCCAGGTAGACAACGATCTTTCCTCCCTGATCCCGGTCTGCAACCTGATAATAATAACCCTCATTCTTTCCAAAGTCGGAATGTTTCGAAAGAGCCTGATTGCCGTATATCTCGGCTTCCTCCTCCGAGATGGAAGAGATGTGGCTTGTTATGATCTCACTGATGGATCCGTTTTCTTCATAGAGGATAGCAAAGTATCTCGTAATATAATAGAATTCCGGACTGTCCATCTCATTGTTTGTTTCTTCCCTGTTAAAGATCTCATTCAGAAAGCGTATCACGGTATAATCCACATCCCGGCTGTCGTCATTATGGTCTTTATGCCGTTCCGGGATCGTTCCGTCATTTTCGATGATATACTTAAGGGTTCTCCGTGCATTTCTTCTGGTGAGGTCCATGTTGATGGCCGTTGTAAGCCCTACAGCGAACACCAGGGTGGCAAACAGAGCAAAAAATGAGATCAGGTTAAACTTGGTTCTCAGTTTATCCAGCATTTTTTCATTCATTCTCGTTAGTCTCCATCAATTTATATGTCCCGTTTTTCTCCAAAATCGTCACGCGGCTGGATACAGCCTTCAGCTTGTTGTTCAGGTAAGCGACATACAGCTTCACGGTAGATATCTCGGCATCGGAATTGTCCCAGATACGCTCCAGAAAATAATCTGCAGACAGGAAGGTTTCCGTGTTTACCATCAGGGCCTGCAGCAGTTCGTATTCTTTGACGGAGAGACGGATGGTATTCATTGCTTTCAGTTCAAAATTATCCCCGTTCAGGCTGATATCCCCGTATGTTACTAACTTATTTTCATATTGAATTCTTCTTCTTGTCATGGCTCTGACCCTGGCCAGGAGCTCCTTCATGGAAAATGGTTTGGTCAGATAGTCGTCCGCCCCTGCATCCAGTCCGTCCACCCGGTCGTCGATCCCGGTTTTTGCCGTCAGGAGCAGGACAGGAGTGATGATTTTCTTCTCCCGCAGAATTTTAAGCACTTCGATGCCATCCATCTCGGGCATCATGATGTCCATTACCATGGCATCATATCCGCTTTGCATGGCGGCTTCCAGAGCCTCCTTGCCATCGAATACCGAGTCCACATGATAGCCCTGATGTTCCAGGGCGGCGGTAACTACCCGGTTCATATCTTTTGTATCTTCTGCCAGTAATATTTTCATAAACTTATCCTCGTATCATATCTCTGATGGTCTGCATAGACAGGTCCGTGGAAGCTAGTTCATCGGCACAGCGCTTTAATTCTGCGGTGATCAGGGTCTCCTCCGCTGTCTTTTCTTTCTTATAATGCATGTGGTGCTCCAAAGCTGCCCAGGTATCCATGGAGATGGTTCGCAGCTGGATCTCTGCATAGACCGACCCTGAGACCATCAGGATCATATGGTAACTGCGGTAGCCGTTTTCCTTGGGATTGCGGATGTAGTCTTTCTCCTCCACTAATTCACAGTCGGGAAGATTCACCAGGTAATCCCGGATACTGTACACATCACTGACAAAGGCACAGACCACCCGGACACCGATCGCATCCTTAAGGACACAGAGGGCGGAATCCGGGGTTTGGGGTAATCCCTTTCTGACGCACTTTTCCCGCATGCTTTCTTCTGATTTGATCCGGTAGATCAGGTGCTCCACCGGATCCATGCCAATGGTTTCCTTTATCTGTTTCCTGGCTTTCTGGATCTCATCCACCAGGTATTGCATCTTGGACTCTAACAGTTCGAGAGAATCTCCGTATATGCTCTCTACAGCCATATATCAGTTCCTCCTGGATTCTTTTTTTAAACACTTATTAGATTCTATCACAGATTATGCGAAAAAAATGTGAATCTTTTATTACGATATTCAGTATTGAGACCAGAAATCATAATGATACATTATCTGATAAGAATAGGACAAGATACAGGAGGCAAAAAAAACACACCCGAAGGTACTACAGATACCCCGGATGTGATTTATTATTTTTATTGAACGGTCACCTTAATCTTCTTGCATACACCGTTTTGCGCATAGGCATAGACGTAACATGTTCCTTTTTTCTTTGCAGTGATCTTTCCGTTCCTGTTGACTTTGGCAATCTTCTTGTTTGTGGATTCAAACCGGATTGCTTTATGTTTTTTGACGGTTTTCTTTTTGTTTGCAGCAACAGCAGTTGCTTTCAGCTTAAATGATTTTCCTTTTTTCAGCGTAATCTTCGATTTGTTCAGCTTGACCGCTTTATGGTTTCCGACCTTTCCACCGGAAGTAGCCACATGGATTGTACTGGAGGAAGCCTTCACCTGTTTGCTGCCGTCCTTCACTTTGTATGCCAGGATCAGAATCTTATAATAGGTTCCCTTTTTCAGCTTCTTATAGTTCCAGGTGACTTTGGAGGCGGGCAGGTCTGCAAGCTTCTTCATGGCCTTTTTTGCACCACATTTATTTCCGTAGATGATATAACCGTCAGCGCCGGAAACCTTCTTCCAGTTCAGTTTGATGGTATTTTTTGTCACCTTTTTGGAAGATAAACAAAGTGGCCTGAAAGCTGATCCTGTCAGATCTCCGTCATTCTTGATGGCTTTGATCTTTTTCTCTGTTCCGGCAACGGAACCGGGATCTTTAGGATCTCCGTCAGATGGTCCGTCTTTTATTTCGGGACTTGTAACCATGTCACTTTCTTCTCCGAAGTAGTCCACTTCTCCTCGTGAATCCCAGTATTCAAAGGTTTCCCTGTCAATGATTATTTCATCCTCATCTTCATCTATGGTAACATATGCTTTCATGCTGACCTGATATGTTTTACCGGGGGTCAGGCCGCTTATCACTGCGGAGGTTGCGGAAGGATCAGCCTTGACAGTCTTAACTGTATCTGTACCTGATTCTTGATAGGATATTTCATAACCGCTGATTCCACTGTCTTTCTGGGAATCAAAGGAGACGGTCATCTGCCTGTCGCCGGCTTCTACTTCTTTAATCTTTGCTTTGGCCGGAACAATGGCAAACCAGCTGGTAACCGGATACGTAAAATCACCGATGCCTTCGGCAATGACTGTTGCTTTTCCACATTTTACATTATCTTCATAAGAAACGGTATAATCCTGGTCTTTGATCAGCCCCCATCTGCCCGTGGTCTTTGTTGTATCTCCAAAGACATCCAGAACTTCCGGTTCCTGGGCCTTACCGTTATAGACCGGTTTTTGTACATCATCACCCAGGTAGAGATAATGAAGGGAGAACTTATAAACTGTAATATTTATAGAAGATTTCCCATAGATCCCGCCGTCCACGATAAGGGTTGCCCGTCCCGGACTTTTACCGGTCACAATAGCCTCACTGTTATCCGTGCCAGGTAGCGGTTCCACGGTAAATACATCAGGATCGGTAGAAATCCACTGAACATCAGGTGTGGATGGCAGGTCATCTGTTCCACCCACAAAAGTTACACCGAATTTATGCTCTTCATAAGTCTTCACCATGGAAGACATTGAGTCCTGCATATTGACTAAAACCATATAGATGCCGTGATTATCTACAGGGGTCAGTCGGGTTTTGATGGGGAAGTTGTCCAGCTGCATGTCTGTTGATTCACCCAGCAGGAGATCCTGGACATCCTCACTATTAAGATCTAACCATTCCCCGTCCATATAAAGAAGACTTTCCGTTTCATTGATTACGGAATTAAAATTCATACCGGCGAGGGATTCACCGAGACAGATACTGGATTTACCCGAAGGTGTTTTCTCATCGACCACGATGGCGTAGCGCTGTCCTCTGGCGATGATAATATTGGCGTCCTTGTCCAGTTCCTCAAGGTGGTATCCTCCGTAAGTATAGGTTTTGGGTTCAGATTCATAGACACAAAATCCGTTCGAATCCGGATCCATCAATTCATTTTCCAACAGCAGGATCCTGAAGGAGGCCGTTGTCCCCGGCTTGGCAGTAAAGAAGGATACTTCTTCAATCTTACAGTTCTGATCCGCTTTGAATACATTTGCCATCTTGGCATCTAAATCGGTGGAGTATTCATTGTATTTCATGACAGGCATGAAATCATGCTGATGGATGATCTCATTCTCCGGAGGGGCAGCCTCGAAAAGATAGGCTTCCGGGTCCTGGAGAGTTTTGTCATAATAGGATATCCAGAAATAACCTGTATGAATATTGGATGTAGCCTTATAATCACTTCCCACACGATCCTGCCCTTCCAGGAGGCCCCAGTGGGAATAACCGTTATCCGGGAATTCGTTGGTATCAGCACCCCAGCTGTTCTTTACCAGCCATGCTCCATTATTTTCAGGCTGACAGCCTTCCTTAAAATTAGAAGCCGGGAAATTATCATCATAACCGACAATGGTTACTACGTGGTTAGCGCTGTTGGACTCCTCTGTGTATTGCGCATACATATCACCATATTCTGTCTCATCAGGCGGATCTCCCGGTGTGCTGTGCGTAGCGAAAATGGAAATGCATACGGCCCGGTTTTGTAGGAGCTGGTCCTTGATCGCTTCCGTTGCTTCAGGCTGGTACACTGATCCCATTCCCTCATCTGTCACAAGCTGAGGATTTGGCAGAAGATAGGCTTCTTTTAATTTATAATCCTGACGAAAACGGTATTCTTCCGGGATGGACCAGTCGTCGTCATCACTGTAATACTTCTTCTTGTATCCGCTCTTCTCCGTTCCGTCCTCGTCATACCAGGTCACCCTGCCATTGACCACGGTTCCGTTTTTTCCCCGGTAACGGTAGACTTCTCCATCAGGCGTGGCAGTGTCTTCCGCAACAGGACCGATCCCGCTGGCGAACATATTGGTCGCATAGAGGGCAAAACCACCATTATTATATCTGGCCGCATCTGAAGCACTATCTTTATAAACAATTCCTTCCCCGTATTGAGGGTTTTTCGGATCTTCTATAGGTTTGGTCAAAAACCAGGCAATCTGCTTCTCGGAAAGATTGAGTTTCTGTGGATCATTTTCCAGTCCCGATGACAGGATGCTGCTTTCCGCTGCCGAGATTGCGCCAAATCCCCAGCAGGTTCCATAGGGACTTTGCTGACGAACCGGTGTGATATAGTTCTTTTCCCGGAGATCAAAGGCTTCCGGTTTTGACGGTGCTGTCTTAAGAGCATAACCTTCCTCAGAGGCAAAGGCATCATCTGATTCCTTCACGTGTTGAGCTAATTCCTCCATGCCTTCTGACGCAGGAAGAGCTGCTGCTTTGGTCTGCAGTGCCTGCCCGGGCAGCATACCGATGGTCAGCCCGCAGACTAAGATGGTTGAAAGAACCTTTCTACTGAACTGTGTCCATTTCTTCATTGCTGTAAATATCCTCCCTTCCGGTGATTGATTGTCACATGAAATCTGTCATTTTTTTCCGATTTTAATAATAAATTAATCATATAATTATTTTTATATAAAAGCAAGTTTCATGGCGAAAATGTATTTGACATAATGTTAACCGAATGAGAATCAGAGAATAGATGCGTTGACAGATGAATCCGCCTGACTCTATAATTGAAAAAAAGAAGGGGATTTAGTGATGATTTATAAAGCAGAAATTAACGGAATAGGGGTAGAAGCCTATTATTCAGAAGAGAGTGTTAAGGATATTTTTATCCCTCTACTTGAGCGCCTTTCCCGTATGTGTGAGGAGAAGGGTAAGAGAATAATCGTTATGCTTGCAGCACCTCCGGGTGCGGGTAAGAGTACTATGGCTCATTTTCTGGGTGATCTCTCAGAGAGGACGGAAGGAGTCAAGCCCATTTTACCCATTGGCATGGATGGATTTCATCATTACCAGGATTACCTGGATAGCCATACTATGATGAGGGAAGGCCATGAGCATCTTATGAAGGAATATAAAGGAGCTCCCGAGACCTTTGACCTTCCAAAACTTACCGAAAAAATCAAACGGATCTCAGAAGGGGAGGACTGCGGATGGCCGGAGTATTACCGTATCGCCCATAATCCCATAGAGGATGCGATTCACATTCATGGGGATATCATACTGATTGAAGGGAATTATCTGCTGCTTGATCTTGATGGATGGAAAGAACTGAGAGAGTATGCGGATTATACGGTTAAGATTATTGCAGATGAGGCTCTGCTGAAGAACAGACTGGTAGACCGCAAGGCTATGAGTGGGATATCACGGGAAGAGGCGGAAGCCTTCGTGGAAAACAGTGATCTCTATAATGTGCGGACCTGCCTGAATTACACCATGGATGAACCGGATCTGACCTTACAGCTGATGGAGGATGATTCATTTTACTGCATATAACAAAATATAGTGTTATTCTATACAATAGCAACAATATATGGTACATTTTACCTTGAAAATGATTAAAAAGATAGAAAAAGATACAGGACGGAGATGGTTTTCTCTATCCTGTATCTTTTTGGTTTTTAGAATCTCTTAACCTTTACATACTGGGGTTGCTGTTTACGTCCTGCCTGGTAACCGAGTACCCCTATTATAACAGTGCCTAATATAAATAATGATTTCATATATACAACCTCCTTAAGCTAACTGATAGCATGAGTATTCTTCGATGAGGGGAGCATACTCAAAGCCTAATCTCTGATACAGATCGTCGGCACTTGGATTCATGCCGTAGATATTAAAAAATGTTTTGATCACCATGTTCAGTAACTGCTTCATTTCTTTTAATGTCGTCTTTTCTTGCATCTCTAAGTACCTCCTTATTCTGTTTATTTTATATGTTGAAGCAGGAGTTTTCCTGCTGATGATTCAGATAGTAAGGGATGTTTGTTTCCAAATTGTGCACAGCCTGTGAATTTTTTGTGAAGAGTAGGATGGAAGAAGATTTCTTTCTTAATCCTATCTATGGTATACTGAACTCAGTAAATTACGGTAGTAGGAATGAGGTGGAAGGCAGATGATATATATAGGGTGTCATCTTTCTGTGACGGCTGGTTATAAAGCCATGGGGGAGAGGATGAGCAGGTTTGGAGGGAATACCTTCGCCTGGTTTACCAGAAATCCCCGTGGAGGGAAATCCAAGCCTTTGATCCCGGAAGACGTGAATGCCTTGTGCAGCCATGTGAAGAAGGAGGAATTTGGGCCATTGGTCGCCCATGGCAGCTACACCATGAATCTGTGTTCCGCCAAAGAGGAAACCCGGCTAAACGGACTCGAAATGCTGCAGAAGGATTTAGACCGCATGGAAATGGTCCCCGGAAACCTTTATAATTTCCATCCCGGAGCCCATACAGGTCAGGGAACGGAGACCGGAATCCGGCTGATTAGTGAAGCCCTGAACAGGGTGATGAAGCCGGATATGCCTACCACGGTTTTACTGGAAACCATGGCCGGGAAAGGCTCTGAGATCGGCGGGTCATTTGAAGAGCTGCGGGAGATCATCGATAGAGTGGAATGTAGGGATAGAATAGGTGTCTGCCTGGATACCTGTCATGTCTGGGATGGAGGATACGATATCGTAAACCATCTGGATGAGGTGCTGCAGCATTTTGATGAGGTAATCGGGCTTTCCAGACTTAAGGCGGTGCATTTCAATGACAGCAAAAATGATCTGGGATCCCATAAGGACCGCCATGAAAAACTGGGTCAGGGTTTTCTTGGGATGGAGGCCATGAAACGAATCGCATTGCATCCGGTCCTCCAGGGACTTCCTTTCATCCTTGAGACTCCTAATGAGGATGAGGGTTACATGGAGGAAATAAGGATCATAAAAGAATGGCAGGAAGAGGGATAGAAAGATGAATATACAGATATTTGGCACAAAGAAAAGCTCTGATACCCGTAAGGCGGAACGGTTTTTCAAGGAGCGGGGAATTAAGTTCCAATACGTTGACCTGAAGCAAAAAGGGTTAAGCAAGGGGGAATTTCAGAGTGTAAGCCGGGCAGTGGGAGGTCTGGAAGCGATGATCGATCCGGACTGTAAAGACAAGGATTTGCTTGCTCTGATCACATATATTGCTTCGGAAGACAAGCTGCAGAAAGTGCTGGAGAACCAGTCCGTATTGAAACAGCCCATCGTCCGCAACGGAAGCCAGGCAACTGTGGGCTACCAGCCGGATGTCTGGAAAAACTGGAAATAAGGAGGCAGATCATATGTATTACGTACCTGATGGAACTCAACGCTGTGGATTCTACGAGTGTGAGGAGTGTAAACAAAGATTCCTGGACATCCGCATCGGACCTCGAATCCCTTGTCCTTATTGCGGAGAAGAGCCGGACATGGAGATCGGGCCGGATGATGAGGTGCCGGAAGCCAAGGAGTCTGCAAAACTCCTTCAGATGGTCCAGGGCGAGGATGTGGAGAAATATGACACCTTGCTTAGTCTGGCAATCACCGGCGGAGATTACGGCTGGATCTGATAGAGTAAGTAGAATCATTTGTATAAGGGATATAGGGAAGGAGATATAAATATGCTTGAAAAAGTTAGTGTATATAGAAAAAGACGTTCAATCCGCAGTTTTGATGCGGATAAGGCCATAGCAAAGGAAGACCTGATGCTGATCTTAGAGGCGGGGTCCTATGCTCCAAGTGGAGGCAACAGCCAGACGACCCACAGACTGGTGATCACAGATAAAGAGATTCTTGCCAAACTGGAAGCACTGGTTCAGCAGGAATTTGCCAGGATGGAGATTAAGGAAGATACCTATAAAAGTATCAAAAACAGCATCCTGAGATCCAAACAGGGGAATTATTACTATGATTACCAGGCACCGATTTTAATTGTAATGGCCAATAAGAAGGGCTACGGAAATGCCATGGCAGACTCGGCCATGATGATCCAGAACATGATGCTCCAGGCAACGGAACTGGGAATCGGATCCTGCTATATCAACCAGCTTCACTGGCTTGATGAGAATCCTGTAATCAGAGGCGAACTTCTGTCTCTTGGTCTGAAAGAGGATGAGACAGTGACAGGCGGAGTTGCTCTCGGTTATGCCAAGGCCTGGCCGGAAACAGAGCTAAAGAGAGATGGGAATCCTATTACTTTTGTATAATCTTTTGTAATAAGTATATCTAAGAGGGAAAAGCATGAAGCCGATTGTAGGAGTAATGCCTTTGTGGGATGAAAAAAAAGACAGTATGTGGATGCTGCCTGGCTATTTGGAGGGGATCAGCCAGGCTGGTGGTATTCCGATTATTTTTCCTTTTTTGTCAAATGAACAGGAATTGGATCAGCTTATGGAGATGTGCGATGGTTTCCTCTTAACCGGAGGCCATGACATCTCTCCGGAAATATATCATGAAGACCCTTTGGAGGGACTGATTGACTCCTGCCCAAAAAGGGATTTGATGGAAACTGTGGTATTGAAGCGGGCGATTGACGAAGACATACCTGTACTCGGTATATGTCGGGGGCTTCAGTTTTTAAATGCAGCTCTTGGAGGGGACTTATATCAGGACCTGCCCACGCAATACCCGTCCAAAACAGAACATCGTCAGCAACCGCCATATGATCTCCCTATTCATGAAGTGGATATCGTCGAAGGATCTCCTTTGCATGATTGTTTAAAGGTGGAAAAACTTCCCGTTAACAGCTGTCACCATCAGGCAGTGAAAACGGTAGCAGCAGGACTTAAGGTTATGGCGACATCTACAGATGGAATCGTTGAAGCAGTATATAAGCCAGATAATCATTTCCTGTGGGCGGTTCAATGGCACCCTGAGTTTTCTTATAAGACTGACCCAAACAGCATGAAGATATTTAAAGCATTCATCGATGCAATAGCAAATAAAAAGTGAAGATTACTGCCTCAGCGTAGTAGAGGAGACGTCTGATGTTCAGAGAAATGATGAGAAAAAAACAGCAGCTTACTGAAGAAGAATGTATAGAGATTCTGAAAACAGAACTTCGTGGTGTGCTTTCCGTTTTGGGGGATGATGATTATGAAAAATAAGCAAGAAAACCCCATCCGATGTGATTTCAGAGATTTAAGATCTCTGATCACTTCCCTGTGAGCATCGGTTGGGGATGAATTGCACG
>JBGVCE010000395.1:0-3427 GCA_045226235.1 Anaerobutyricum sp. | reverse complement strand
GTCTCATAGTCAATCATCTGCTCACAGTTTCCGTGGTCAGCGCATAAGAACATCTGTCCATCCACCTCATACAGGGCTTCCAGAACTCTTCCAATGCAGCCATCCACTGCTTCCACCGCCTTGATGGCAGCTTCCTGGACTCCGGTATGTCCTACCATATCCGGGTTGGCGAAATTGATGATAATCACATCATATTCCAGGCCTTTGATTGCATCCACAAGCTTATCTGCCACTTCAGGGGCACTCATCTGAGGCTGAAGATCATAGGTGGCAACTCCAGGTGATTTCACCAGGATACGATCTTCGTTCTTGTTGGGCACCTCGATTCCACCGTTAAAGAAAAATGTCACGTGGGCATATTTTTCAGTCTCAGCCAGACGGAGCTGTTTTAAGCCGTGATCTGCGATAAACTGTCCGAAAGTATTGGTAATCTCCACTTTATGAAATGCCACGAGTTTGTTCGGGATCGTTGGATCATAATCAGAGAAGCATACATAGGTAAGCGGGAAATACCCGTCTCTTCTGTCGAAGCCGGCGAAGTCCGGATCACATAAAGACCGGGTGATCTCTCTGGCACGGTCCGGACGGAAGTTAAAGAAGATAACGGAATCATTCTCCTTGATGGTTCCCACCGGTTTTCCATCTTCCTGTATTACAACCGGAATGACGAACTCGTCGGTTACGCCTGCCGCATAAGAAGCTTCCATAGCTTCCTCTGCGCTGGAGGCTGTGTTGCCTTCCCCGTAAACCAGGGCTGCGTAGGCTTTCTCTACACGGTCCCAGTTGGTATCTCTGTCCATGGCATAATAACGGCCCTCGATGGAAGCAACTTTACCGACACCGATCTCTGCCATCTTCTTCTCTAATTCAGCCACAAAATCTTTTCCGGAGCTTGGGGGTGTATCACGCCCGTCCAGGAAACAATGTACGCAAACATCCGTGAGCCCGTTTCTCCTGGCCATCTCCAAAAGAGCATACAGATGGGTATTATGGCTGTGAACACCACCGTCGGATAACAAACCATACAGGTGAAGAGTAGCATTATTCTTTTTGCAGTTCTCCATGGCTTCCAGCATGGCAGGATTCTCAAAGAAATCCCCATCCTGGATGGATTTTGTGATGCGGGTCAATTCCTGATAGACGATACGGCCGGCACCCATATTCAGGTGGCCAACCTCAGAATTGCCCATCTGCCCGTCCGGAAGGCCGACAGCCATTCCGCTGGCATACCCTTTCACAAAGGGATACTCCTTCATGAGTTTATCAATATTCGGAGTATCTGCCAGGTATACAGAATTCGCATCCTGTCTCTCATTCAGGCCAAACCCGTCTAATATCATTAAAACAGTCGGTTTTTTACTCATTTTCTGATCTCCTAGTAAGTAAATCAATCAGAATCGCCGAAGCGATTCTGATTGCATCACATAATGATATTCGATTATTTATAATTTACGATGCTTCCGAAATCTTCTTTCAGGGAAGCGCCGCCAACCAGACCGCCATCGATATCTTCCTGAGCAAACAGATCAGGAGCAGTCTTGGCATTTACAGAGCCACCATACTGGATACGGATTGCTGCAGCTGTGGCATCATCATAGATCTCAGCGATACATTTACGGATCTCACCGCAAACTTCCTGAGCCTGCTCTGTGGTAGCGGTCTTGCCGGTTCCGATGGCCCAGATTGGCTCATAGGCGATCACAACTTTGGCAGCCTGCTCAGCTGTTACATTCTGTAAACCGATCTTAACCTGCTGACGGATGAAATCCATAGTCACGCCCTGCTCTCTCTGTTCCAGAGTCTCGCCGCAGCACATGATAGGAATAAGGTTATGCTCGATAGCTTTAAGGACTTTTTTATTGATATCGGCGTCTGTCTCTTTGAAATACTCTCTCCTCTCGGAATGACCTAAAATGACATACTCAACGCCTGCATCAACCAGCATGGCAGGAGCGATCTCACCAGTGTAAGCTCCGCTCTCTTCGTAGTACATATTCTCAGCGCCAACCTTGATATTTGTGCCTTTTACAGCCTCCACAACGGGTACGATATCGATAGCGGGAACACAGAATACTACATCAACGTCATCACTGGCTACCAATGGTTTTAAAGTCTCAACTAATTTCACTGCCTCAGAAGGAGTTTTGTTCATCTTCCAGTTACCGGCAACAATTGTTCTACGCATAATTTATCTTCCTCTTTTCATTAATTTGTTATCGTGTCTATTTATCGTTGGCTGCAGCTACACCCGGCAGTTCCTTTCCTTCCAGGAATTCCAGGGAAGCTCCGCCACCTGTGGAGATGTGGGACATCTTTGCGCCGTATCCAAGCTGGTTGACAGCAGCAGCAGAATCACCACCGCCGATGATGGTTGTAGCGTCGGTCTCAGCTAATGCAGCGGCAACTGCCTTAGTACCTGTGGCAAGGATTGGATTCTCAAATACGCCCATCGGTCCATTCCATACAACTGTCTTTGCAGATTTCACAGCGTCGGAGTAAAGCTCGATAGTCTTAGGTCCGATATCCATTCCCATCTTGTCAGCCGGGATCTTATCAGCATCAACAACTACCGTTGCGATCTCAGCATCGATCGGATTCGGGAACTCGTCTGTACATACGGTATCAATGGGGAGAAGAAGCTGTTTGCCAAGTTTCTCTGCCTTATCCATCATCTCTTTACAGTAATCGATCTTGGTGTCATCCAGCAGGGACTTACCAATCTCATAACCCTTTGCTTTCAGGAAGGTATAAGCCATACCGCCACCGATGATCAGGGTATCACATTTCTCCAGAAGGTTGGAGATAACATTTAATTTGTCTGCAACTTTTGCGCCGCCTAAGATAGCTACAAAAGGACGAACCGGATTCTCTACGGCATTGCCGAGGAAATCGATCTCTTTCTGCATCAGGTAACCAACCACTGCTGTTTTTGCCAGGGCAGATACACCTACGTTAGAGCAATGTGCTCTATGAGCGGTACCAAAAGCGTCATTTACGAATACATCACAGAGGGAAGCAAGATCTTCGGCAAATTCTATCCCGTTCTTTGTCTCCTCTTTGCGGAAACGTGTATTCTCAAGGAGAACAACATCACCATCTTTCATGGCTGCCACAGCTGCTTTGGCATTTGGCCCTACTACTTCACGGTCAGCGGCGAATTTAACTTCCTGTCCAAGAAGTTCGGAAAGACGTACTGCCACGGGAGCTAATGTCTTGGTGGTGTAATCTTCCTCAGTCTTCACCTTGCCCAGGTGGGAACAAAGAATGACTTTACCGCCGTCTGCGATCAGTTTCTTAATGGTGGGAAGAGCTGCCACGAGACGGTTCTCATCGGTGATCTTTCCATCTTTTAAGGGAACGTTGAAATCGCATCTGCAGAGAACGCGAAGGCCTTTTACATTGATATCATCTACTGATTTTTTATTTA
>JBGVCE010000394.1:0-2611 GCA_045226235.1 Anaerobutyricum sp. | reverse complement strand
TGATGGTGGCAGTTCCCTTTTTTATAGCAGTAATCTTTCCTTTACTAGTGACCTTGGCTACTTTCTTGTTGGAAGAAGTCCATTTGGCTTTTTTCTTTGTCCCTTTTAACTTCAAGGTAACAGATTTTTTCACATACAAAGTCAGTTTTGTTTTGCTTAACTTTACAGCAGCCTGTACTTCAGCTACATTTTTCTCTGTAAGTGAACCAATAGGGATATTACTGAAGAATAATACAAAAGCCAGCAGGATGCCTAAGCTCATCTTTGTAAGTCTTTTCATTATTTATCCTCCTGTGAATTAGAATAATGATGTTTTTATAATCTAACATGCTACAATCTCTTAAATAATTATTCACAATCTAATAATGACTATTATCATTATTGGGGTATGCAGGATCATTAATCAATAATTCCATATTTCTTTAACAGCTTAATTCTTTCCTGCCCAATTTTTAAAGTTTCTCCAGGTTTCTTCCTGGAATCCTGACCACCTTGTCCCAAATACCGTATAACCCTTTGTCCCCATGCGAAAGGAAGTAAGACAGGGCATCTCTCAAGATATGGATATTTACCTTTCATATCATTCAAAGGAAGGAACACCGAATGCAGAGGGCCAACAGACCTCTTACCCTTCTTTTGGGATGCCACTGCATCCAATGTCAAGGTACTACTGTGGGCTCTGTTAATGTCTTCTACTCCATAGATTCCTCCAGTGAGAATATCTTCCAACAAATCACTCTCATCCACTTCGATATCGCAGAAAATTTTCGGTACAGTGAAATCCAGATGTTTTTCACCGATTCTATATATGGCAGAAGTAAAATACATTATACGAATTTCCTCACAGCTACCTCTTATATAAGGCCAGTCAATCTGCGTTGTATATCTGTCAGAAAAGGACAAAATATCACATACCTGCCTAATTCCGAATCCTCCGTGCAGGAAGTGTTTGTATGCATGGCAGATCATATATAGGAGGTGGTCTGTATACTCCAACGTACTCACATGAACTCCATAAATCCTTGTTTGAATTCTATTAATATATGATTTAGCAAAAAATCGATTACAATCCCCATAGGATTCAGATCCCAGTGGAAATGGACTAATATGGAGTTCCACACAGAGCAACTGATTTGGACTTTTATAAGCCAGTTCATAAAAATCATTCCTGAGAAATCCACCCTTTGCCCCACATCTGACTTTTTCAACCGGTTCTGTCGTGGTAAGTCCATATTCGAGAAAGGCATGATGATATCTGTCAAAATCCTCGGGGGGGACAAGCAGATCTTCATCTACCGATGGTCTTTGTTCCGGATTAGGATAGAGGTCACGGCAGATAATTCCCTTCATAACAACTGGTTGAAGCCCTTTGCCCGCGAGATATTGATATAGCTCAAGAAAAGCAGCACTTCTCTGTGCCTGATTAATCGTTTCTTTTCGAGCCTGCTTCCTCAGCGAATTCATGACCTTTTCCTTAGGTATATTGCTCTCCGCTGTCTTAGTATCAACAACTCCCTTTCTAATATTATTAGTTAAAAGATACCAGTAGATGCATTCTGAAATCAGCGGCAACACTTTATGGATTTTAGCCAGCTGCAATAGATCAGTAATCTCGTCTATTGAGAGGGATCCCTTTCTCGTTGTTTTTTTTCCATGAATGCTGCAGGATAGAAATTCTAGAAATAAACTGTAGTCTTTCATCAGAATCCGCCATCACCCATATCCTCTGGAACAGTGATTTCTACATCGCCCTGGTTTTCAAGGATAGTAACTTCAGAAGCCTTGTCCTCTGCAGTTTCCTCCTCTGCCGGAGTCATTACTTCGGTTGTTACAGATTCTACAGTTCCGTCTTCTCTTCCATTTCCTTTGGAATCTTTGGTTTTAATGGAGAAAATAATAGCTGCAACTATCATGATAATAAGCAGCCCTATGATTATTCCTGTTCTTTTCTTATTTTCATTCATGATTCTTCCTCCTTTAAAAGATAGCCCAGTTCTGTCATCTGTGTAAGAAAGTTATCAACAGTCGTAGTTACTTCCTCTGTGTCTTCTATCTCATATTCATTACTTATTAACTTGACTAATTTTTTTAAATTGATCCACTCTGACATATGTTTCCATATAAAGGCTGATGATTCATTAACCTGCATAACGTAGGGACGGTCTTCCTTGGCCTTACTCATGGAAACCAGGATGTACTCCCCGCAAATCTCTGTCAGAACTACTCCCGGGCGAATCTTGTAATTATTCAAATCTGTATCCCCCCATACTATCTATAAATGCAGACCGAATCATAGCGGTGGAAGAGATATCTCCTAGATTTACAAACCTCCAATTCGGATATTCTCCAACAATAGTGCGGATAATAGATGACAATTCCATGACCTGTTGCTCATTATCAGGACGCGCCATAAACTGCTCAAATAGCGGCATCAGCACCTCACCGGGTTCAGCCCTCCAAATATGGTTATGATTTCCTTGCTCCAGAAATACTATCCCCCCCAACGGGGCTGACAGATTCCTGTCTCCAAAATCTTCTTTTCCATTCCATATAGTATGATGGACACTTATCTCGCCATTATCCTCCAGTTTTAATAAAGGCATATCTCCAC
>JBGVCE010000393.1:0-13581 GCA_045226235.1 Anaerobutyricum sp. | reverse complement strand
GGCCGTCACAGGCCTTGCCGAGAAGATGTTTGCAGGAAGCCTCTCCTTCGGCCTGTTTTTGGTAAGTATCGGGATTCTGGTGGTGTTAGTGGTATTGTTCCTGTATGGGCGGTTTTAAAATTAAATATGGCAGAACGAATAATGCGGTCACACCAAAACATTGATAAGGAGGTACCTGTGTGCACAATCCACCTTTATCAAATGTATATTTGTGACCGCATTATGCATTCTGCTATTAAAAATCCGTATCGATTGCTTACGAATGACTGATCAGGGATTCTACCCCATGAACATAAAGCCTTTCGATGGTCATGAGCATTTCGTACAGATCCACTCTTTTTCCGTGCTCATACCAGTAAGTTAAGGTGCCAATCAGGGCTGAGATGGTGTAGGCTGCGATGTAGTCCCGCTCCTCGGAGAAGGCATCCGGTCCGATCAGGTGACGGAAAAATGAGCTGGCATCCTCCCGAATCCTTTTGGTAAAGGTCGGGTCTCCGTTTGAGCCTAACAAAATAAAGATCTTGTCTTCATATTTTGTGATGAAGTGGATCAGTCGCTGATAAAACAGGGTGTGGGGATCTTCAGTGTGTATGTCATATACCTGAAACAATTCTTCTCGGATATCCTTAAGGATCTCTTCTTCCGTCTGCTGGATCAGATCATTAAGATCCAGGAAATATACATAGAAAGTCCCCCGGTTATATTCGGCCAGATTCATCACCTCACTGACTGTAACGTGAAGGAGACCATGAGTATCTGCCAGTTTCCAGAAGGCATCCATGATTCTTTTTTTTGTGATTGCAGATTTTTCGGATCGTTTGGTCATGACATTTATCCTTTGTCTTTCTTTCGGGAATTATCGCAATTATACAACAGGTTGTTAGGTCTTGCAAGAAATTCAATTATTGTATTCTTATCCTGATGATGATATGTTATTTCTAAGAAGCAAAAGTTTTCAGAGAGAAAGGAAACTGCAAATGAATTGCCCCTATAGTAAAAAGTGTGGTGGCTGCCAGAATATTAATCGCCCTTATGAGGAGCAGCTAAAACTTAAGCAAAAATATGTGGATCAACTTTTAAGCTCATTCGGTAAAGTGCATCCCATAATCGGAATGGAAGATCCTTATCATTACAGAAATAAAGTACACCATGTAGTATGTACGGACGCCAAAGGGAACGGATATACCGGAATCTATGCGGAAAAATCTCACAGGGTTATCCCGGTGGACCATTGTCTGATTGAAAACGAGAAGGCGGATGAGATCTGTGCGTCCGTGGCATCCCTGATGAAATCCTTTAAGATGAAGGCCTACAATGAAGACAAAGGGACCGGTTTTCTGCGCCATATCCTTATCCGTACAGGACATATCACGGGACAGATACTTGTGGTGCTGGTGGTGGCTTCTCCTGTCTTTCCTTCCAAGCATAATTTTGTGAAGGCCTTGAGAAAACTGCACCCGGAGATTACCAGCATCGTAGCCAATGTGAATAACCGCGGCACCAGCATGGTTCTAGGCGAGAAACAGCAGGTTCTATACGGAAAAGGATATATAGAAGATATCTTATGTGGAAAGAGGTTTCGGATTTCTCCCAAGTCATTCTATCAGGTGAACTCTGTTCAGACGGAAGTCCTGTATGCCAAGGCTGTGGAATATGCCCGGCTGACTGGAAAAGAGACTGTAATTGATGCCTATAGCGGGATTGGTACCATCGGTATGGTGGCCAGTGATCATGCCAAAGAAGTGATCAGTATCGAATTAAACGAAGAAGCTGTAAAGGATGCCTATGCCAATGCCAGGAATAATCGGATTAAGAATATACATTTCGTCAAGGCAGACGCCGGGCAGCATATGAAAAAGATGGCTATGCAGAAACAGCATGCTGATGTGGTATTTATGGATCCTCCCAGGGCCGGAAGTGATGCAAAGTTTATCGATTCCGTGGTGAGGTTAAATCCAGGGAGAATTGTTTACATCTCCTGTAATCCCGTCACCCTTAAAAGAGACCTGGAAATGTTTGGGAAGAAGGGATATAAGGTAAAGAAGATACAGCCGGTGGATATGTTCCCGGGTACCGAACACGTGGAGACGGTAGTTCTACTTTCACGAGTTAAATAATATAAAAGCCCGAAAAGACTTGAAATCAAGGGTTTTCAGAGATATGATCAGTATTTAGTGATGCCCCGAGATCCCTTTTTTATTGATATGACAATAGTTATGACCGCTGGAAATCGCGAAGGCGAGGCTGCACATATCAGCGAGAAGATCAATGAAAAAATACCTATACGTCTTGATTTTTGTGGTAGAATCGAAATTAGCACAGATAGTCTCTTTTGTATGGTTGGTTCTTATCAACTCAATTATCCCAATGGTACAGGTTTTATGCCTTTTAAACTGCCTAATTTGCACCGCTGAAAGCGAAGATGATAAATGATTTATTCTGTATTGGGTGTTTCCCCAAAGAATAGATAAAATGGTTTGGGATGTAGATGCTTTATGGGCTTGGAAGAATATACAAATGCTAGATGTTATTGTTTATAGAGAGGAAAATACAATGATTATTAAAGCAGGAACCAGAATTATAATGGGAAATGGGGACAATGGTATTAATGTAAGACATGACACAAATTTTGGGGCATGGAATCAGAAACATTCTATGGAGATAGAAACCCCTTTCAGATGTCAGGGGGGAAATATTCAATGTTTTAGAATTGGCGCATTTACCTATGTGAATGATAATTGCTATATAAGAGCAGTAAAATCTATAGGGAGGTTCTGTGCTATTGGCCCTAATCTAATTATGGGTATGCCGGAACATTCATCACATTCTGTTTCTCCCCATATTGTTTTTCCACATCTGGACGCAGGATGGATGGATTCCTTTACAGATTATGGGAAAGATAATGATGTCGCTATCAGCCAGATCAGAAATAAGCAAAATGAAGAATTAATAGGACGAGGGATGATCACCATAGGAAATGATGTTTGGATAGGCGGCAACGTGACTATTTTAAAAGGCTGCCAGATTGGTGATGGTGCAATCATAGCTGCAGGAGCAGTGGTAACCAGAGATGTCCCACCTTATGCTGTAGTTGGAGGTGTTCCTGCAAAGGTGCTGAAATACCGCATCTCAGATGAATACATAGAGCGGTTATTACGGTTAAAATGGTGGGAATATGGTGCGGAAATCATGAAAGGCTGTGATGTGACAGATATAAATGGCACCGTTAAAACCATAGAAGAGCGGGTAGAAAACGGATTTCCAAAGCATCAAAGTGAGGTTATTACTATTAACTTTAATCCCATCAGTATTAACCCTCCTGTGGAGAAAAATGCAGCAGAACTGGCAAAGGAGATGGTTAAAGAAACAGAAAAGAAGCCTTTATACAAGCATAGGTCACTTTTTGGACGATTACAATTTAAATAGGTTTTCATTTCAGGGTATATATTGAAATTATTAGTTCGCTTGATCAGGCGCCTGAGGAAATCTCAACTTTATCGTCGGAGATTTCATATACATTGCTGATTATGAGCAAATAATCAAAGGCCTTCTGGATTGACAATTCCAGTTTGTAGACTTGTTCGGCAAAACGGATTAGACCATAATCAATTCGGTTGTACTGTTGACATTCAAGCCATTCTCTCCGGGCATGTGGAGTGCGTTGTCTCCATAACAAAATAGAAAGACTTCCAAGATAATTTTATATTCATAGAAAGGTGCTGCATTCAGCTTAATATTATGAAAATGAATCAAAATACAAGAATAGAAAACTTAAGTAAAAGATGTGACCTGCATTGTCATTCCACATTTTCCGATGGGAGCATGTCCCCCGCTGAGCTGGTAAAACTGGCTGAAGAACGGGATATCCAGGCGCTGGCACTGACAGACCACAATACATCTAAAGGCCTCCCTGAGTTTATGGAGGCAGGCCGTCAGAGCAATGTCATCACAATCCCTGGATGTGAGTTTACAACCGAGTGGAATGAGATTGAGATTCACATTGTGGGCCTCTTCTTCCGGGAGCAGTACTGGAGTGAAGTCGAAGACTTTCTGGAGCTTTCCCATATTGCCAAATACAACAGCAATGTAAAACTTATCCAAAATCTTAATAAAGCCGGGTACGAAGTTTCTGTTGAAGAGGTATCCGCCTTGACCAAGGGTGAATTCAACCGTGCTCATGTTGCAAGGGTGCTGATGGCGAAAGGTTATGTTGAAAGTGTAAACGAGGCTTTTGAGACTCTTCTTAAACCAGGTGCCGGATTCTATTTTCCAGCTCGCAGGATCACATCTAACGCAGCAATCCGTTTCATCAAGACCTTTGGTGCCACGGCCATTATGGCCCATGGACTTAAGGACCTGACTCCAGAGCAGATGAGGGAGTTTCTTCCCATGGCAAAAGAAGCAGGTTTAGATGCAATCGAGACCAGATACAGCGATTATAACGAAAAGATGACTGCAACGGCCATATCACTTGCCGACGAATTTGGGCTCGGACAAAGCGGAGGATCTGATTTCCATGGCCTGACCAAGCCGCATATCTCACTGGGAACCGGTAGAGGAGGACTTTTCGTCCCCTATGAATTCTATGAGAATCTGCGCTCCTGCGCAGATTATGATGAGTGACAGCGGAGGTTATCCAATGCATGAAAAGCAGAAAGACGTGGAACTGAGTATAAGAAAGAAGTTCCATAGGCAGCTATTTACTCCTTTTGCAAAGGGGATAAACCGATATGATCTTGTGAGAGAGGGGGATAAAATCGCCGTATGTATATCCGGCGGTAAGGATTCCATGCTTATGGCTAAGCTGTTTCAGGAATTGAAGCGGCATAATAAGTTTCCTTTTGAACTGGTTTTTCTTGTGATGGATCCGGGATATCGGGATGCCAACCGTGCCCTGATCGAAGAAAATGCCAGGATTCTTGGAGTTCCCATCACAATTTTTGAATCCAGAATATTTGATGCGGTGGACGAGATCGAGAAATCCCCCTGTTACCTTTGCGCCAGGATGCGCCGGGGGTATCTCTACAGTAAAGCTAAGGAGTTAGGGTGCAATAAGATTGCTCTGGGGCACCATTACGATGATGTGATTGAGACGATTCTCATGGGGATGCTGTATGGGGCGCAGGTCCAGACCATGATGCCTAAGCTGCACAGTACTAATTTTGAAGGGATGGAACTGATCCGGCCCATGTATCTCATCCGTGAAGAGGATATTATCCGGTGGAAGGATTATCATGAGCTTCGCTTTCTCCAGTGTGCCTGCCATTTTACCGAGACCTGTGATGAGGTAAGGGAAGATGGAACCTCTGATTCCAAGAGAATGGAAACAAAGCAGCTCATTGCCAGGATGAAACAATATAATCCCCATGTGGAGACGAATATCTTCAACAGCGTGACTAACGTAAACTTAAGTACGGTTATTGCTTACAAAGATAAACAGGGGATAAAACATAATTTTCTGGAAGATTACTAAAAAAGAGACTGTCCGTTTGATGACAGTCTCTTTTGCTTTCACTAATAAACCAGGACATACCCGCCGTTGGAGCTGGCAGACTGATAGTAATAACTGGTGCTGCGTGTCCTGGATGGAATCATATAATGGACAAGATTCTTCATGGTTGCGAATTTAATCCGCTGTTTGCTGCCGGACCATGTCCGGTAGGCGGAGTCAGCGACGATTACTTTTCCTGTGTCGGTCATACCCAGAAGAACCATGGTGTGTTTGGTGGTGGCCCATTTCTGATTATAGGCACGGTAAACCCTGCCGTTTGTCTGCTTGTGATTATTAACCTCAATGATCACAGGCTTTCCTTTTTTCAGATGGCTTTCAATGGTTTTCACCGCGTTGGCATCCCGGAAAGTCCTGACATATTTTGCCTTGATCTTACAGTAGTTCAGGATTTTCGTGATACCGTACAGGGAGACAGGCATCTGCCTGTTTTTGCTTTTTGAATAATTGGCTTTCCAACTCCTTACACCGAACACTTTCTTCTCCAGTCTTTTGTAGGTCTTTGCAGGAGTGTAATTCGCATATCTTTTGGAATGGGCGCTCAGAACTGTAGTCAGAGAACTTACAGCACATCCGTGGATGGTCACATAGTCTTTTTTGACATAAAGAGTATTTCCAACATGGGCATTTCCTCCCTGGGAGAAAACCCGGTAGGAAAGGACTTTATTTCTGGCGCCGTTGATCTCCACCACATATTCATTTACATCCGTTTCCTTGGGTAAACTTTTATAGGGTGTTGTGATGGCTTTGGCGCTTGCTACAGTATGAAATGAAAATAGCATGATGACGGATAGCAGGAGTGAAATGATACGTCGGGCCTTTTTTATCTGGTGCATATGAATGTTTCCTCTCTTGTTATTATCGGATTAGCCCATTTTATCTTTGGTAAAAACAAAATGGGGAGTTACAAATGACGTCGTAAAGAAGATTATACATGAAAACCCGGATGGAGTCCAGTATGTTTTTTTGCCTTTCTTGTTTTTTCCGATAGAATATGGTAGGATTACGGTGTTTCTTGCTGGTAAATAGGGGCTTAAAGAGAGGGTCTGATAATACGTAATATGGAGGAGAAGAACTATGCCGATCGGAATTATAGTCAATATTATATGTGTTGTTTTAGGTGGAATTACGGGAAGCCTGATTGGACACAAACTCTCAGACTCCTTCAAAGACGGCTTAAATACGGTTTTTGGAGTATGTGCCATGTCAATAGGGATTAGTTCTATCATCCTTATGGCAAATATGCCGGCGGTTATTTTTTCTGTGATTGCAGGAACTGCCATAGGCCTTGCCATCCACCTGGGTGACAAAATGAACAAAGCCGGGGAGCTGATGTCCCGGCTGGTAGGTAAGTTCATGCAAGAGGGACAAGGCGATCAGGATGCTGACAGGAAAAGCCTTCTGGTTACTACCATTGTCCTTTTCTGCTGCAGCGGTACCGGTATCTATGGATGTATCGTCTCAGGGATGACCGGTGATCATAGTATCCTGCTGGCCAAATCTGTTTTGGACTTTCCCACTGCCCTGATCTTTGCCTGTACCTTGGGGGCTGTTGTGTCTGTCATCGCGGTGCCCCAGCTTGTAATATTTCTGCTGCTGTTTTTCTTCGCCAGGATGATCTATCCCCTGTGTTCCCCGGAGATGATCAATGATTTTAAATCCTGTTGTGGGATTCTTCTTCTGGCAACGGGATTCCGTATCGCCAGGATAAAGAATTTTCCCATCGCGGATATGATTCCTTCTATGATCATCGTGCTGCCTGTGAGTTATCTATGGGCTGCCTATATTCTTCCCCTGGTTAGCTAGAATATGAATAGATAAGCAGAAAATCAAAATAAAGGATGTACTACGCCTGATTGCATAGTGCATCCTTTTCGACTTTTCTTAGATTCAGATTAATAAGAGATGACGGTTGTTCCCCTTGGCATGAAACGATAGATATATTTTGCGTCCTTATCATATAGACGGATGCAACCGTTGGATCCGGGAGCTCCCAGGTCCGGGTAGTAATAACCGCCTCCATAAGCCTTCTTGCGATGTATCCTGGTATGGAAAGCATTCCTTCCCTTAAAATGAGTGACATAGGAGATATACCTGTTATAGTAGTTCCATCTTTTCTCTTTTTTGCCGATTTTAAAAATCCCGTGTGGGGTACGACGGTCAAAGCTTCCGGTTGTACAAGGGTAGGTTTTGATTATTTTCCAGTTTCCTTTTTTGCCGCGGAAGATGTTGACCTGCTGGGTATAATGGCTGATCCAGATCAGGAACCGGGTTTTGCTCCGGTACTGGTTGACAAAAGCGAGCTTTTGTGAAGTGGTATATTTCATCCCTGTAAAATTGCAGGAAGTATATTTTACGACCTTTGTTTTTACAAAGTATATGTGCCCGTTGTAGCGGATCTTAGTACGGCTGTATGTAGAGTTTTTCGCCAAAATCTCCACCTGGGTGTTTTCAGGCAGGACATCGAGAGCCTGTTTTGATGTATAAGATCCGAAAAGGTAGCAGGATCTGGTGGTGTATCCATTGTATGTCATGGTGCGGACCCTGTCAGACAGCTGGGCGATTTCCTCCGTCGCGGAAGCATGTAACTTAACAGGCAGGAAACACAAGAACAGCAGGAAGATTAGGGCCGATAAAGAGGCTAAAGGTAAACACTTTCTATTTCTAACTGTCATTTTAAAACTCCTCTGATAATAACAGGATTACCCCCCCGAATCTATGGAGGATTTCCATTTAAATTTATGATACACGACATTAACTACTTTATCAGAGTTTCATGGAAAAAGCAAGATAGATGGAGAGGGGTTCCTGCTTCTTAACCAGCCAAAAAGGATACCTGCGGAGGGTAAAAAATAGGGGAGCAGGGGGTAGACAGACCAATTTCGTCAGAGTTGTCAGATAGGTGGAAAGATGGTACAATAAGGACAATTATGGGAAGATATCCGTATAGAAAAGAAACGATAAAAAGGGGGTTAGATATAGATGGAAGATATCATTAATGCTCTGCTTGACGTGGTGAGAGCACAGCATACGGCTACCGAGGGTACAGATGAAACACCATTTGGCATGGATGATGTGATTGATATGGCCATGAACCTGCTGGGACGTCCGGATGACAAGGCCGAGGAGGAGTCCATGATCAATGATATTCAGAAGATGGTGGAATCCCTGGCTCCAGACATTTTCCCGCCGAAAACCTTTGAACAGATGGATGATGAAGAAAAGTTTCTGTCAGCATCCAGCATGATTGAGAATCGTTTTGCCAGAGCAAATAATGACAGCAGTTCAAATGACAACATGCCTTCTGCAGATACCATACAGCCCTCCTACTCCTACAGGCAGGAAGAGGAGGAAGAGGAAGAGCCGGATCCCGGTGACCTGAATGACCTTATCTATAAGAATTTCATGGAGATGATGGGTCTGTCGGCTCCGAAGGTTGAGTACCCCTTTGACCGGAGTCAGATTGTCTATGGGAAGGAAAAAACGGCTACAGAGATGCTGGCTGAAGAAGCGGAGGAGAAGAGAAGAAGAGATCAGGAGGATATGGACAGGGATCGTAAGCTCTCTGCCTGGGAACTGGCACAGAATGTCATAGATCAGGACGAGGCAGCTCACGCCAAAGAAGAATATGTGCCAAAACCGGTGGAGCCGCCTGTAACAAAGTCTGCCTCCCAGATGGCCAACGAAGCAATCCGCAAAGCAGAGGAAGAAAAAAGGATGAAACTTGAAATCGAACGTCAGGCTGAAGCTCTGATGGCGGAAGCAAAAAAACGTGGTAAGAACCCCATGGATTTTATGCTCCACCAGCAGGAGATTCTGCGATATATGGAGAAAAACAGTGACGAATTGGTTTCCTTTGAGGATTATGAAGACCTGAGTCCGGAGGAAAAGTATGAGATCGAACGGCAGGTATATATTGAAAAACAGCTTGCCGATGGTGTGGATCCGGATAAGGTGGATCAAAATGTTCCGGAAGAGTACATCCCGGAAGAGTTAAAGAAAACTGCCGAGGAAACCGAAAAGCCGGCTGAGGAAGAGGAGAAAGTCACCACCTTTGACGATGATGTATTAAGAGCTCTGTCTCAGCAGGTTCTCAGTGAGAACTCAGATATGATTCTCTCGGATAATGCCGATGAGGATATGGTTGGACTTCAGGAAGAATTGTTCCAGAACCTGAAACGTATGATGGCCGGAAGCGGCACGCCGGTGCCTCAGGAAAATGTCGCCTCCCTGCTTTCACAGGCAGCGGCCAACCAGATGTCGGCTTTTGAGGAGACAGATGAGGATGAAACAGGCACAGCACCGACGAATCAGGCTGCCGCAGAATCTGAGAATATCCCTCAGGAGGCAGCTGCTCCGGCTAAACCTGAGGAAAAACAGGAGTTTACCCGTCCTATGTCTGCAGTGGAGCTGGCCCGGGCTGCGCAACAGGCAGCCAAACCACAGTCTGCTCAGCCTGTTACAAAAGAGGAAGTTGCTGAGGCCCTGGAGGATATGGATTTATCTTTTGATGAGATGGATGATCTTTTCGATGAGGCCCCTGCCGAAGAGGAAACTCCCCAGGCAGAAGTTACGGATGCTTCGGAGGAAGCATTAGAAGAACCTGTGGAGGCTCCTGTTGAGGAAGAAGAGATGGCAGAAGAAATCGAAGATTCGGAAACTGAAGGTGAGGAATCTGATGATGCAGAGCCGGAATTCATTGAAGAATCTACTGAGGAAGACTATGAATATGTGGATCCGGATGAGCTGGTTCTCGGAGAACATACACAGGCTGAGATCGATGAAGCCCTGGAGAATCTTAACAGTCTTGGACTGGAGGGAGAAGTCTACGAGAGAGCAAAACGGATGCTTCTCCTGGAACTTGCCAGCTCGGAGGCAGAATTGGATGCATGGCTGCTGGAGCAGGAGCAGGGTAAGAAGAAGAAAGCCAACATATCTGCACTGGATGAGGGTAATATAGATGATTTATCGGATTTTGACGAGGATCTTTTTGAGAAAGAGCTTGATATGGAGTTCGAAGAGGGCTTTGAGGAAGAAGTTCCCGAAACTGATGAGCCTGAGGACCCGGCTCTTGGAGAAGAGTCCGAAGAAACAGATGGAGAACCGGAAGATGACAAATCTGAAGGAGTCGACATCGATGACGAAGGGGAAATCGACGAGGAAACCGGAAACTCCGAGGAAACGGAAGAAGTTGATCGTACTGCTGTCGATGATACTGAAGCGCATCATGAAGAAACACCGGAAGAACCAGAAGAAACAAAAGAAGCAGAAGAGAAAGTAGAGGCAGATCAGGAGAAAGGTAAAGGACATCTGTCAGTCCGTAAACCATTTATCCTGAAAAATGCCACCAGCTTCATTGATAAACTGGAGGATTTCATTACCGAGAACCAGGAGAACCGCAGGCTTAGTACAGGATTTAAGAAACTGGACAGTCTTCTCAGGTTTGGATTGCATAGAGGCAGTTATTTTATTGACTCCAGACCGCAGTATCTGAAGAATGCATTTATGCAGCAGATTGCGGACCGTGCTGCGGAAACAGGTGTGGATGTTTTGTACATCTCCACAGAGTTATCCCGCTATGACCTGATGGTAGATACCCTTTCCAGGCTTAGCTATGAGATGAATGGCCATGATTCCGGGAAAGCACACTCAGTCATGTCAATCATGACAGGTGAGAACGGAGCAACCCTTGATCAGCTTACCGACGAGTTAAACTGGTACCGGGGAAGAATCAGTGAGCACCTCTTTATTCTTGACCAGGAAGCCGTGGATGAATTTATCGATTCTCTGGAAGCGGAAGTATCCGCCGGAGAGATCCTGGAGGAGCTGATTCGTTCCATCGTGACGGAAGGAACCCATAAACCGGTGGTATTCATCGATAATATCGAAAACATTCTCTCCGTGGAAGATTCTGAGGATATGAAGCCTCTGATGGATGGAATCGGAAAGCTTTCCAAAGAATTAAGCATCCCGATTATCATGTCTTATGGTTATGAACAGGCAGAAAATGAAGAAGAACTCTCCTTGGAGGAAAGAGAATTCCACATTTCTCTGGGAAATATGTGCGATGTATATCTGGAGATTGAGTTTGCGGATATGATCACGGAAGACTCAGGGGAACTGACTGACCAGGATATCAGAGATATGGCGGAAGAGGGGGATAATCTCCTGTTTAACGTGATGGTCTACAGGAACCGCAGACCTATGCGTGCCTCCTGTCAGATCCAAGGAACCCCGAAATATAACTATTTTGAAGAGTAATATTTAAATGATAAGAGCGGTCGCAGTGACCGCTCTTATCGTTTATATTTTTAATTTGCATAGAGCCCGATGTCATCTGTCACGGCTTCTATTTTTTTGCTGATTTTGCCCATCTCTTCGGTCGGTTCATAATCCTGGGTTCCGAAAAGGTATTCGTGGGCTTTTCTTACATTTTTATATGCTGTCAGAGGGAAGCCATAGTAGATTCCGTTATATCTTTCATCTTCCGAGTCAAAGGGATAAGCTTTGGAATCTTCTATGTCGTACAGTGGCAGAGCCATGCACATCCTGGTCATCTCCGAAGAAGAGAGACTGGTTACGCATTGGGGTAATACCGCATTGATCAGCCGGTTTATTTTCCAGGGCTTTTTCTTGGCGGCCTGCATCAAACCTTCGACCACAAGTCGCTGGTGGCTGGCCCTTGCGTGGTCTCCACCCTCCATATAACGTATTCTGGAATAGGCAACTGCCTGGTTCCCGTCGAATACTGCGGTAAAGGGATATTCATCCGGAGCCTCGAAGGCAGGAGAGTCCCCGCCATTAATGTGGTTCATGTTACGGATGTAATCATTTAGGTTCTTCCGTTCTTTATCAGACTGGACCGTAAGGGGGATTCCTCCCAGGATATCCACTGCATCCGCCAGGGCCTTAAAGTTCACTGTTGCAAAATCTGTGATATCGAGATCCAGATTGCGGTTGATGGTGCTGATAGCCAACTCGGGCCCGCCGTAAGAATAGGCGGCGTTAATCTTGTCATACTGTCCGTTGATACTGACATAGGTATCCCGGTAGATTGACATGAGTTTTACATTTTTACTGCGTTTGTTGATACTGGCTACGATGATGCAGTCGGTTCTGGATCCTTTCTCTCGTATCACATTGTCCTGACTGTCCACCCCGAACAGGGCGATGTTCTGATATTTTCCAATATTTTTGTCCGAGGCATGGACATCTTCATTGATGATAATCTCTTCCTCATTGAGTACATATCGCTCTACCTTTTTCAGGGATGCCCGCAGGAAGAACCACATTCCGCCCAGGAGCAGCAGGGTAAACAGTAAAAGGGGGAAGAGTCTTGGAAGGCAGCCTTTTTTCTTCTTTTTCTGTTCCCTTGGATCCTCTGAAGCAGAACCGGTCTGCTTCCAGGAAGCAGACCGGGCATTTTGATAAGTATATTTACCTGAATTCTTTTCCAATATACCATCTCCATTCTGTGCTTAATACGCATTTTTATTAATGAATCCCTTGAAAACGGTGAGAAACAGGATCTTGATATCAAAACCCAGGGTCCAGTTTTCAATATAGAAGATATCATGCTCGATCCTTCCCCGGATCGAGGTATCCCCGCGGAATCCACAGACCTGTGCCCATCCCGTCATACCGGGACGGACCTGATGCTTGATCATATAGCGGGGTATCTCCTCCTTGAATTTTTCCACAAACTGCGGACGTTCCGGTCGTGGCCCTATCAGACTCATGTCCCCTTTTAAGACATTGAAGAGCTGAGGAAGCTCATCGATACTCGTCTTACGGATTACCTTTCCCACTGATGTAACACGTGGGTCATCCTGCGTCGTCCATCCTTGTTTTTCCTTTTCCGCACTCTGGACTCCCATAGATCGGAACTTATACATCTTAAATGGTTTGTTGTGTAGTCCGATCCTCTCCTGGCAGAAAAGAATCGGCCCGGGAGAACTTCTCTTAACCAGGATGGCAGTGACAAGCATAACCGGAGAGAAGATGATGATACAGAGCAGAGATCCGAAGAAATCAATCAGACGCTTTATAAACCAGTTAAAAGTGTTTGTCAG
>JBGVCE010000392.1:0-5746 GCA_045226235.1 Anaerobutyricum sp. | reverse complement strand
ATCCGGAAGCCAGGTAAAATTACCCGGTGCAGTAGTTGGAAATACCTGAGGCACTGTACGCTCAAACTGTTCCGGGATGTTATAGTTATCGAAGAAGAAATACCTGGACATGTATTCTCCTTCACCTGCTCTTGCCCTCTTTGCCCACTCATGATCCTCGGAGGTATGGTTCATGACAAAGTCCATACAGACATTGATATTTTTCTTATGGCAGGCAGCAGTCAGGTGCTCTAAGTCCTCCATGGTACCAAGGTCAGGCCTTACTTTTCGGAAATCTGCAACGGCGTATCCTCCGTCAGACCTCCCTTCCACGGTATCCAGGAATGGCATGAGATGGACATAATTCACATTGCTTCTTTCAATGTAATCCAGCTTTTCTTCCACGCCTTTCATGTTGCCACCAAAGTTTTCTATGTACAACATCATTCCCAGCATTTCATTGGTTTTGTACCATTCAGGGTCCTGCTCTCTTGCCCGGTCCATATCCCTCAGGTAAGGATCCCTCTCATCGTAAAAACGACGGATACTGTCACAGAGTTCTGCGAACATGGAATCATTGTGATACAGCTCCATATAGAGCCACTTTAATTCATCCACTCTCTCCTGCATCCGATAGTAAAAGATATCGTCTATTTCTTTTTTCTTTTTAGCTTTTTCAGTCTCTTTTTTCCTGGTGACTGGTTTCTTGGCGGTCATCTGATAATCCCCCATATATTCATTATTGTTATTGTTTCTGATGCATGTTTCCATTCTCTTTTATTATAAATTTTGACGGGATAAAAGTAAAGAACCATTCTATACAAGAATATCTGCATTGTTTTGTTTACTTGACGGATTCATCTTTTTCGATTATTCTGATTTGTAAGTAAGGTAGCTTGTGGGGATTAAATTATGAGTAGAATAGACAAAGAAACAAAGAAAAGAATATTTGATATCATCCAGATAGGAAATGATCATGATATCCCAAGTGCGTGTTTTGATTATTTTATCGTAGCAACCATCCTGATCAATATCGGTGCTACTTTTTTGGAGACTTTTGATTCCATGGTCAGATACATGCCTGCCATCGAATTGGCCATATGTATCACTTCCCTGATCTTCTGCGGGGAGTATCTCTTAAGAGTATGGACCGGAGATCTCCTCTATCCTAATATGAATCCTTTCAAAGCCAGGATTCGGTTTATTTTCTCCGTTTTTGGCCTGGTGGATCTTTTTTCCTTCCTGCCCTATTTTATCCCCGGGCTTCTCACTTCAGGTGTGGTAGCTTTTCGTATTCTAAGGGTAATCCGGATCTTCCATCTGTTCCGAATTAATTCCCGCTATGATGCCTTCAATGTAGTTCTGGATGTTTTGATGGAGAAAAGACAACAGCTCTTCTCTTCCATCAGTCTGATCATCATTATGATGCTCGCTTCTTCCCTGTGCATGTATAATCTGGAGCATGAAGCCCAGCCAGAGGTTTTCAAAAACGCCTTCTCCGGAATCTGGTGGTCCATGTCCACTCTGCTCACCATTGGTTACGGAGACATCTACCCCATCACTCTGGGAGGCAGAATTATCGCAGTTTTCATTGCCTTTCTTGGTGTTGGACTGGTGGCTATTCCAACAGGTATCATTTCGGCCGGATTTGTGGAACAATACACCAGGGCCAAATCCCTTTCCGGTATCATCGATGACAATGACCTGAAATTTGTCATCGTTAATGTTGAGGCTGACCACCCCTGGGTAGGAAACAGGATCGATGATCTTGAACTGCCTCATGAATTGTCCGGAGGAGTTATCGTCTCCGTCTACCGGGACGGAAAAACGCTGATCCCTGATGATAAAACAATCATCAAGGGGAACGATATGGTTGTAGTATGTGAAAGAAAATAGAAAAAGCAAAAAAAAATCAAGGTAATCGTGAAAACGAATACCTTGATTATTTTTTTTCATTATAAGTGTCGTTGATCAGTCAACTGCAACGATTTCTTTCTTATTATAAGAGCCACATGCTTTACATACTCTGTGAGGCATTGTTAAAGCACCACACTTGCTACACTTAACCAGTGTAGGAGCAGTCATCTTCCAATTAGCTCTACGGCGGTCTCTTCTACCCTTTGAAGATTTATTCTTCGGACAAATTGCCATGGTTACACCTCCTCTTACACAATCTTTTTAAGCAAGACGTCGAATGCATGATTCTTTGTGATCAAGAATTAAAATTCTTAAAGATATCCTGGATTGCTGCCATCCGCGGATCAGCCACATGTCTGTCACAACCACAATCGCCATGATTCAGATTGCTGCCGCAAATCGGACATAACCCCTTACAATCTTCCTTACAAAGAACCTTTGTTGGGAGTGCAACCACAATCTCATTGCTGATAAGCTTGTCTACATCCAGTATACATCCGTCCATGAAACTCTGTTCATCGTCTTCTAAGCCATCTGATTCTTTATTCGGTACAACAAAACAATCGATATCAATCTCAAAATGATTCCTCACATCGGTAAGACATCGATCGCACGGAATAAACAAATCGATTACTGTATTACCTGTCAGATGTATCTTTTCAGCTTCCTTGCGCACATTCAGGACAAACGGTTCCTTATATGCGACAGGGTAGGAATTCCTCTTCAGCTCCAAGACATCAAAGGAAGGCTCTACAGTAAAGTTCTTAATAGCAGATGGATTTGATAAGATCTCCGATATATTGATATTCATCATATCAGTAACCTCTCATTTTTCACACTATACCATTATACTAATCTGTATATTCTTTGTCAAGGAATTTTTAAAAAAGATTATGGGCCTTCTACTCCTCTTCCTTCTTCTCAAAATCTTCTTTACTTCTGGAAGTTTTCATTCCATTTCCAAGCTGGAGATCGATTTCTTTCTTGTCCTCCATGATCTGTTTGTGATCAGCTCTAAGTTTTTCCAAAACAGCACCAAAATAATTGCTCTCCTGTTCTACCATGGCACTGTACATCTCCTCCAGGCCACCAAGGATACTCTGGGTATAATGGAGTGCACCTGACTGGATATTAAAGCTGTTCTCCTTGGCCTCCATGACGATCAGATCAGCTTCTTCATTGGCCTCGTCGATGATCTGCTGGGCACGCATATTAGCCATAGTAACGATTTCGTTCTCATCGATAAGCTTCTCTGCTTCCTTAGCAGCATTATTGATAATGCGCTCTGCTTCTGCATCTGCCTTGGCGACACGGGCCTCCTGGGTTTTGACGATTTCTTTACTCTCGTTGATTTCCCTTGGAAGCTGTACTTTCAGTTCATCGATCATGGCCAGGAGCTCTTCCCGGTTCACTTTGATCATCCCGCCACCGCCTAAAACACCGCTGGCACGGCAATTATCGATGTATACCTCTATCTCTTCAATCAATTGTTCCACTGTCATAGAAGCCATGACTAATCCTCCTTAATATCCCTTATTGTTTTTTTATGATTCATCCTTCTTCACACGGAAAAAGGTATGTTTATTGGTTTTATAGATTTTCTCCCTGTCTATGATGAATGGCAGTTCCTCAACATAAGAGAAATCCGTTGTCAGATCAGATTCCACGATAATGAGGGTATCCTCATGGAGAAGCGATGGGTAATCCTTCAGGGAGAAAAGCACCTCCCTCTCCATCAGCTTTCCGTAGGGTGGATCCATAAAAATATAATCGAAGGGGATACCCTGGAACCCTAGCTGGGAGATGGCGCTCAAGGCATCTCGTCCAATAACCTCTGCTTCCTTTTCCAGCTTTGTGTGAGCCAGATTCTCCCGGATGCAGGCCAAAGCCTGCCGGTTATTCTCCACAAACACAGCCTCATCAGCACCTCTGCTCAGAGCTTCGATACCTATGGCACCACTGCCGGCAAACAGATCTAAGAATCTGCTTCCTTCCACCCCGAAAGACAGCATGTTAAATAAGGTTTCCTTGATGCGGTCCGTGGTTGGTCTGGTGTTATTTCCAGGCAGGGTCTTAAGCTGCAGGCGTCTGGCTTTTCCGGCGATAACTCTCATGGTATATCCTCCTACTAGACTTATACATGTTATATTTTAAAAATATATGTTAAGAATGTCAAGTTGAAACTAGATGTTCTGTGCATAATTGAGCTGTTCTGTCATGGTATCTCTCTGGACCTGACTCAGGTCAAATCCTTCGGATTTCAGATAGGCTACAGACTCTGATGCCATCTTTAGAATGTCCGCATTAGAATAGATATCTCCCAGGGCAAAACTCATGGTTCCGCTTTGCCTTGTGCCGAAGAATTCTCCTGGTCCCCTTTGTTTCAGGTCTTCGTTGGCTATCTCAAAACCATCGTTAGAATGGCCTATGATTGACAGGCGGTCCATGACTTCCTTCTGGTCTGAAGCGGACAGGAAGATACAGTAGGACTGGGCGCTCCCCCTTCCTACTCTTCCCCTTAACTGGTGAAGCTGGGCCAGACCGAACCGCTCAGCATTCTCGATGAGCATCACCGTTGCATTGGGGTTATCTATCCCCACTTCGATCACCGTGGTCGAAACCAGCACCTGGGTTTCCCCCCGGTTAAAACGTTCCATGATCTCATTCTTTTCCTTTGCTTCCATCTTTCCATGAAGGGATTCAATCTGTACTGATGGAGGGAGATATGCGGATAGATTTCTACTATACTCCAGAACATTTTCCACGTCCAGAGATTCACTTTCCTCGATCATAGGGCAGATAATGTAAGCCTGGTGCCCTTTTTCTATCTCCTTCCGGATAAAATTCCAGGAGGCCTGGCGCTGTCTGGGATTAACCAGGGCATTTTTAATGGGAAGCCTCGATGCCGGCATATCCCTAATGAGACTTACATCCAGGTCACGGTAAAGAATGATTCCCAGAGTCCGGGGAATTGGAGTGGCACTCATGACAAGGACATGGGGCTCCTCCCCCTTCTTCATCAGGGCATCCCTCTGTTTTACCCCGAAACGGTGCTGTTCATCGGTGATGACCAGCGCTACATTTTTATAGTTTACGCCTTCCTGAATCAGAGCGTGGGTGCCGATGATCATCTGATACTCCCCGGAGACACATTTTTCTTTTGCCTGCTTCTTATCTCTTGCCTTCATGGATCCCATCAGGATTCCCACCTTTATGTCCAAAGGGCTGAATATTTTACGGAAATTTTCATAATGTTGTTGGGCCAGCACCTCCGTGGGTGCCATAAAAATAGCCTGATAGCCGTTTGTCACTGCAGCATACATAGTAATCATGGCAATCATGGTCTTCCCGCAACCCACATCTCCCTGCACCAGACGGTTCATGGTCATGGTCCCTGCCAGATCATTCCGGATATCGAGCAAAGCATTTTTCTGTCCCTCTGTCAGTGGATAGGGAAGATTCCGGATAAATGCCGTCACATCTTCATTCCAGGAGATCAGAAAATGGTTCAGACTGTGGTCTTCCCGCTCTTTCACGAGTTCCAATGCGGCAAAGAAACGGAAGAACTCATCAAAAATGATCCTTTTCTTAGCCTCTTTCAACCTGGAACCCGAGCTGGGAAAATGAATCTCGGAAAGAGCGGATTCTTCCTCCATCAGATCCCAATAGTTCCTTACGGTATCCGGAAGATATTCCTCCGGGTGATAGGATTGGAAAACCAGTTGTATGGTTTTCTGCAGGGTTTTGTTGGAAAGACCGGCAGTAAGCGGATACACGGGCTGGTAGTGCTCCGTTTTTTTCTTATAAGATGCATATGACATATATTCAGGCTGTTCCATCATAAGACGAC
>JBGVCE010000391.1:0-2657 GCA_045226235.1 Anaerobutyricum sp. | reverse complement strand
GAAACCGCATAACTACGCGGAATTCCGGCCCTTTTTTCATTTTCGGTACACAGATCACAGACCGACTTACTGAATATTTTCGTAAATCTTCTTTCGCACAAACGTTTCTTTTTATGTCGTCGAACCTGAGGGAAAACTAAGGTGTCGTTGAACCTTAGGGCAAACTAAGGTGCCGTCGGATCTGCGGGCATAATTAAGATGTCGTTGAACCAGCTGGCAAATTACGGGTGCCGTAGAACCTGCGGGTAAAAAGGGAATATGGATGTTATGTGCTGACGAAGTTCCGGAATGAAGGTATAATTGATTCTGTCGGGAGTTGATACTGAGAGGGTTTGAAATGAATGACAAGATCGAACAATTGCTTCAATCTCCATACTATATTATCGACATTCTGCCGATGCAGGTGCCGGAAAACAGTCCCGGACAATACTTTGCTGTTGAAGAATACTACCTTAAGGATAATCAGTTTGAAGAGATTAAACGGAAGCATATCAATTTAGTGCTGAAACTGAATTGCTACAGAGATATATCCATAGATGAAGAAGCTGTGATCAATCCTTCTCCAAAGCATATTGCCAGGGAGATGCGAAAAAGATATCTCTATATTATGCTTGGCGAATCCATGATTCTCTCCGAGCCGGACGATACGCATATGACGGTCTTTAATCCTGATCCTCAACTGTTGGAACTGATCAAAGCAATCGCTGCCGGTGAAGGTCTTTATGTGTGGAAGCCCTCTTGCTGATCAAAGCAAATGACGCAGTTCAGCAGCTGGTGGACAGCTCGCTGGTTTGTACTGTCCAGGGGATGAGAAAAGGATCATCCGGCATGATCATTCTACAGGGGATACACTTGTTCCCCGCCTCAGCATCACTCCTGCTACAACGGGCACATTCGGCAGTTCATTCAGTGAATTTTCCAAAAGGAAATTTTACTGTGAAAAGAGAGAGATTACTGTATAATAAACTGTATAATAAAGAGGTAAGTTTATCTTGTTTTCAGGGAGGGCTCATCATGAAAAAATTCTTTAACCGATTATTCTGCCTGGTACTGATTGTGTCTTTTGTCTTCGGGTTTATTCCGGTACAAACAGAAGCTGCAACTGTTATAGGGCAGTACAAGATTTATACGCTGCCCCAGAAGAAATGGGTGAGGTCTCCGGTATATTCCGGAAATCGTCAGGTTTTTTACAAGTTCAAGATCACTTCTTCAGGATATTATAAAATTCAATTTGATGACAGCAAGTTAAAAAGAAACAGACATAATTTGGCTGGCGTACAGATCCTTAACACCTACAGGTACGATGATGACGATGTTACCTATCTCAGATGGGAAAGGTCTTCGGAGGGGAAAACGGCATACGGAGTACTTCCAAAAGGCACGTATTATTTGTTTTCAAACAGTGAAAATCTGCGATTCAAATATGAGTTTATAAAGATGTCCAGGCCTTCCAACACCACTAAAGCGAAGGCAAAGTCTCTAAAACGCAGCGTAAACAAGAGATTTCTTTTTGACTATAATTCAAAATATCCTGTGTGGTACAAAGTAAAACTCACTGCAAAGCACAAAATCAGAATTTTTGCCCAGGATAAGGCAGGGAGCGTTGATCCAAATGTACTTGTGTTTAACAGCAAGGGCAAAAAGATCAAAACCACTGCGCTAAATGATTATATGTGTCAGACAGCAGCTGTTTCAAAAGGAACATATTACATAAGGCTTTCCAGAGAGACTGGTTATGATAAGCATCGTTTCAGACGTTCAGGGAGTGGTTTTCACCAGGGTCGTTACATATCCTTTACGTGGAATCAGTACTGATTATAATTCTTCTGTTTTGAAATCATGAATTCGCATCGCAAAGGAGGGTGTGAAGATCAAAATCAGATAATTAAATTTCATAAACCATAGTGGAAAAGAGCCGTCAGAGCTGATCTGGCGGCTTTTTTGCTGTCAGGTTATTAGGAGGAAAATGCCAATCGGGTACCTGATCCCATTACAATGTCTTCACTGGTATGAGGGCTTGAATTTATGATACCTGGCACCTATGTGCAGGAAGAGATCGCGAAGATGAAGGGCGTGTCGCAGAACACTATCTCCAGGAAGTTCCGCAGGATAAAGAAGCATTTGACCGGGATATACAGGGAAGCAGTATAAGGCCGGAGCGGGTAATCATAACTGAATATGGTGTCAAATGGCGGCGGGAAATTTTCCTGCCGCTTTTGATGATGGAATATTGACAAAAAGCAATCAATGGCACATACTTATGATGGAATAAATTAAAAAACCTATCATGCACTCTGCGGAGAATAAAGTGATTGAATATAGATCAGAAAGACATAGAGCAGTATCTTTCCGAGGTGAAGGAAGCTGTTGAAAGGGATAACTACCGGCTTGACCGGAACGCCAGACGTCAGGACAACATCAATCTGTTTCTGGATTATATTATTGACGAGGCGGAAGCAAAAGAAATCATATTGAGCCTGACTGTAATGGATTTTTCGGAGATCCTGCAGAATGAGCATAAGGGATATGAGCACGAAAAGCTGTATGTATTCGGCAAGGACGTAACCCTTTTGGAGAGGAACGGGACAGAAGAAAAAACAGTATCTCTGTATATCAAGTTCAATAAGCTGGAGAACTGTTTTGTGATCGTCATTTCG
>JBGVCE010000390.1:0-3026 GCA_045226235.1 Anaerobutyricum sp. | reverse complement strand
CGGCCATTATCCTATCTCTGCTTTACAAAAAAAGCAGAAAATTAAAAACATATCTTCTGCTTCCGGCTGTAGCTTTCATTCTGGTCTCAATATTTCGTAAGAAATGGAACCGGCCCCGTCCCTATGAGAACCCTGAGATCCATACGATCACTAAGAGAGAGAAAAAGGGGCAGTCCTTTCCCAGCCGTCACCTCTTCTCCTACTTTCTGATCAGTGTTCTCCTTTTGTCTCTCTGTCCTCCAGCCGGTATACTAATGATGGCCTCCGGACTGATCCTGGCTGCCATCAGGGTAATCCTTGGAGTACATTATCCCTCTGATGTTATAGCAGGAATGTTTCTGGGAACTCTATCAGGCTGGATTACCATCCTGTCTGATGCCAGATGCACAAAAAAGTAAAAGAAAGTAAAAAACAGCCGTCTCGAAAGAGGCGGCTGTCTTTATGATAAATCTTAAATGATTATTCTTCCTGTGCAGGAACATCAAGAGCCTTGATAGAAAGGCTGATCTTATGATCATCCTTCTTGAAATCAACAACCTTGGCTGTTACTTCCTGAGCAACCTTTAATACATCTGCAGGTTTCTCAATGTGTTCTCTTGCAATCTGAGATACATGAAGCAGAGCGTCTACGCCCGGCTCTAACTCGATGAATGCACCGAAGTCTGTCATGCGGGCAACTTTACCTGTTACAATGTTGCCAACAGCGTATTTTTCTTCTGCGTTAAGCCATGGATTGGATTCCGGGAACTTCAGGGATAAAGCAATCTTCTCACCCTGGATATCCTTGATCAGTACATTAAGGGTTTCACCTACGGTGAAGACCTTCTTAGGATTCTCAACACGTCCCCAGCTCATTTCTGAGATATGAAGAAGACCATCTGCTCCGCCGAGGTCGATGAATGCACCAAAATCTGTTACATTCTTTACGGTACCTTCAACTGTCATACCCGGCTCAATTCTTGCAAACAGAGCTTCCTGTTTTGCTTTCTTCTCAGCAACCAGTAACTGCTTGCGATCACCGATGATTCTTCTCTTGCGAGGATTGAACTCTGTGATCACGAACTGAATCTCCTGACCATCGTATTTCTTCAGATTCTTCTCATAGATATCGGAAACCAGGCTTGCAGGGATAAATACTCTGGTATCTTCCACAACAACAGAAAGACCGCCATCCAGAACCTTTGCAACCGTTGCGGTTAACACTTCGTGGTTATTGAATGCTTCCTCTAATCTCTTGTTGCCTTTTTCTGCCTTCAGTCTCTTATAAGTTAAAAGAACCTGTCCTTCTCCATCATTCACTTTCAGAACCTTAGCTTCCATCTCGTCACCAACATTGGCAACTGTGGTAAGGTCGAGATTCTGATCGTTGGAATACTCCTGTCTAGAGATGATACCGTCAGCTTTATATCCAATATTAAGGATGATCTCATCCTCTTTAACATCGATAATAGTACCTGTTACAACCTCTCCATTTCTGATTGTCTTAAAACTTTCGTCCAGCATCTGGTCAAAACTCATTTCCGCCATGCTTTCATGAACCTCCTTGATTATATTGTTTGGGGTTGAAGCCCCTGCAGTAATACCGAGTTTCTCGATATTACGAAAATCCTCCATATTCAAATCTTGAACCGTTTGTATATAAAAAGTATTACTACATTCTTTCTTACTTATCTCAAAAAGTTTTTGAGTGTTTGAACTATGTCTGCCTCCGATGACGATCATGGCATCGGACCGGGAAGCCAGCTGTTTTGCCTCATTCTGACGCTCCTCCGTGGCATTGCATATCGTGTTAAAAACATTTATATCATAACCCTTTTTAGAGATAATTTCAACTAAAAAATCGAATCTGTTGTAATTAAATGTGGTCTGAGAAACAATGGAAATCCTGCTTCCCTCAGGCAGGTCAATGGCCTCTGCCTGGTCCTGATTTTCGACCACAATGGGGCTGGTCTGACACCATCCCATGATGCCTTCAACCTCCGGGTGATGGTTATTGCCTATGATGACAACCGTCCTGCCATCCTGACTTTCTCTCTCCACGATCCTGTGGATCTTACGGACAAAGGGACAGGTGGCATCCACAAGGTTAAGGCCTGCATCTTCGATCATCTGATACACTCTTCTAGGTACGCCGTGGGACCGGATGATAATGGTTCCGTGATGGATTCCGGCGATGTCCGATTCCTCTTCTATGACACGGACTCCCTGTTTCTGAAGATCTGCCACAACTTCCTCATTATGAATGATGGGACCGTAGGTATATACATCCTGATGGACCGCTTCCTCATAGACACGGTCCACCGCTCTTTTGACCCCAAAACAAAAGCCGGCAGATTTCGCAATCTTAATCTCCATATATGGCACCCCGTCACACTATGATATCTTACGGAATTCCGAGATGACAGTCTCCACAACTTCCTCGATGGACATATCCGAGGAATCCACCAGGATGGCATCCTCCGCCTGGCGAAGGGGAGCAATCTCTCTCTCCATATCCTGCTTATCCCTCTGTATAATATCCTGTTCGATCTGATGAAGATCACATTCGATTCCTTTTTGACACAACTCATCATAGCGCCTTCTGGCACGTACCTCCGAAGAGGCGGTGAGATATATCTTAAGAGACGCATCAGGAAGTACGTGAGTACCGATGTCCCTGCCATCCATCAGAACATCTGATGTGGCTGCCAGATTTCTCTGCAAATCCAGAAGTGCTGCCCTGACCTCCGGTATGGCGGAAGTGACAGAAGCCATCTTGCCGACTTCTTCCTCCCGAAGAAAAGGTGTTACATTCTCTCCGTTCAGGAGAACCTGCTGCTTTCCTTCTTCGTCATAGACGATACTTACTGAGATCTCAGGACATAGGGAAGCGATGGTTTCACGGTCGTCCCCCCGGATTCCCTTTCTCAGAAAATATATTGCCATAGCGCGGTACATAGCACCCGTATCCACGTAGATAAAACCCATCCTTCCGGCGATTTCTTTTGCGATGGTACTCTTTCCGGCTCCTGCAGGGCCATCGATGG